>JABJEE010000201.1 GCA_018665005.1 Flavobacteriales bacterium | reverse complement strand
TAACTTCTTAATCTAGGTTAATGCAAAATGTTTTTAAAGTAATGATTTTTGTAGTCACAACTCTATGAAAAAATCACAATTAATATCAGAATTCTATTCTCAAATTTTTAAATCATAAATCATAATCTATGGAACAACTAGAAAAAGGAAAAACATATGCCTGGTGCTCGTGTGGTAAATCTGATAATCAGCCCTGGTGTAATGGTGCCCATCAAGGCACAGAATTTAAGCCCCATGTATTCAAGGCTGAAGAATCTAAACCAGCAGCAATGTGTGGATGTAAGCAAACAAAAAACCCTCCATACTGTGATGGTTCACACGCCAATTTATAATTTCAAAAAACACAAACAATGAACGGCTTGAGAGATTCTTAAGCCGTTTTTTTTTCATTTAATTTAAAATGGAGAGCCATTAATGGAATTTCAAACCTATGAGGAATGAACCGGTCATAAATCAAATTTTAAGTTTAAATTTATTATAGTCATCAATCCTTAAAACACTGATAATGAACACAAAAATTACAGCTATTCTTTTTTTATTGCTTTTTTTCGAACAGTTAAGTGCCCAAGAATTTGCAGAATTCACAACAGATACGACGAGGATTCATGACAATATGCGTGAACGCGTCGCCAAAGAGGTTTGGTATATTAATGGACAAGAAATGCATTATAATGGTCAGGTGATTAAGATAAAACCTGATCCCAAAAAATTTGATACCATAATATATCATCGTCAGAACAGTAAGAAATACGATACCGTTATCTGCAATATTACAGCCCCTAATAAGTATACTTTAATTTATAATGAATGTTGTGGTTTTTTTAATGTGAGAAGTAAAACCACAAATATAAATGAGTCGGTACTTTTTCAGATTAAAAACAATCATGAAAAAACCTTGTATTTGGGAACTACAGGAATGACTGGGATTTTGGTTAACGAGAATAACACCCAGGCAATATATGACGAATGCAGTAGCGCCATGTCACCATCTGGAAACTTTATTAATTTTTCGCAGGTTCGTACATGTCAAGATTTTGATTACGACAATATAGATTGTAATGGAATGGTCTGTTTATGGAAAGAAGGCGGAGTTCATTTCGATGATGAAGAATATGAGTACAAAGTTATAAAATCAGAAATGGGATTTCTATGGCTCGGTTTGAACGATTTCCCCCTAGTTGTAACCTATGACGCATCTCAAAAGCGCATCACATTCGAATAATTTAATATTTTTTATTTTCTTCTTTAGGTTTTCTCTTGTCTTCTCGAGGACCGCGCTTATAGATGATCAATCCATTTAAAAAATTACGTAAGATCTGATCGTGGCACTCCATATATTTCGGGTGATCTTCATTACGAAAAAATGCTCCCAATTCACTTTTAGAGATTTCAAAATCTACTAAAGCCAAAACTTTTACGATGTCATCATCTCTCATTTTTAATGCCACACGTAATTTTTTAAAAATATCATTGTTTGTAAGACCCATTATTTTCTGTTTTGTAAAGGATTAATTTTTAAAATACGAATAGCCCTGAATTCATTAGCTCTTATTAATAGAATGAATATCATTATGACTTTCTTCGATGTTGTCTTTAACTTTTTGTATACTTTTCGCTAGAACAGCCAATTGCCTTTTTTGATTTACGGCCAACCATTTCCAACTGTCCTGTTCATGATCTACCGCTCTGGCTACATGGAATAGATTTTTCAAGCCATACCCCATCAACCATTTTTGCGCATTAGAGTTTCCTTCACAGGCATTAATCATAGCCATAAGGTGTGCATATCCATTTTCCATGAGCCATTCTCTCGAATCTTCCTTGAGTCGAATAGCATAAGCGGAATGAACCAGCTCTTCGTAATTATTTTCTTTTAACCATTTTTGCAACTCAAGATCTCCTTCAATGGCTTTGGCCCAAGCCAGAATAACCATATTAGAATAATTGATAGGCATCAGCTTCACTTTTGCTTTTTCGATTGGAACGGGCTTTTCCGCTTTTTTCTTATTTCGATTAAACCATCCTGCCATTACCCAAAGAATATGTAAGAAACAATTATTGCTGCAACAATCCCAACCAAATCAGCAAATAAGCCGGCTGTAACAGCATATCTGGTCTTCCTTATGCCAACGGATCCGAAATATACAGCCAATACATAAAAAGTGGTCTCCGTGCTTCCTTGCATCGTTGCAGCGATTCGTTCCTGAAGTGATCCAACACCATAGTTAGTCATTACTTCAACATAAGCACCTCTTGCACCACCACCACTTAGTGGTTTCATAAATGCAACGGGCAGTGCGTCTACCCACTCAGTTACCGTCAACCCAATACTCAATACAAGCCATCTGATGGCATCGAGAATTCCGCCTAGAGCACCGGAAGCTCTGAATAAAGCGATTGCACATAAAATAGCAATGAGGTAAGGTATAATTCCAATGGCTACATTAAAACCTCCTTTTGCACCATCAATAAATGACTCATACACATTGACCTTCTTCCTAACTGCCAATAAAATAAAAGCAGAAATAATTCCAAACATTATACCTCCTCCAACGATTACCGAAACGGCTTCTCCTTGATTGGGATGTTTTACCACATAATAAAGCATCAGTCCAATAAGTAAGGATAAACCACCTATGTATGATAACACAACTCCATTTAATAAATTGATGCGTTGTCGGATTGCCACAAAAATAAGACCTGCTAAAGAGGCAATAAATGTTGAAATCAAAATTGGCAAAAATACTTCAGTCGGAGATTCTGCACCAGATCTGAGGGCAAAAATGGAAATGGGAATAATCGTTAATCCAGAAGTATTGAGTACCAAAAACATGATTTGAGCATTAGAAGCTCTTTCTTTATCTGGGTTAATCTCCTGAAGCTCTTTCATGGCTTTTAGACCAAGTGGTGTTGCCGCATTGTCTAATCCTAGCATATTGGCACTAAAATTCATCATCATTGAACCAATAGAAGGATGATTTTTTGGAATATCTGGAAATAATCTGGAAAACAACGGTGAAACTGCTCTTGTCAGTAATCCTATTGCTCCACCATTCTCGCCTATCCTCATGATTCCAAGCCATAAACACATAGCTCCTGTGAGGTACAATGAGAGCTCAAACCCTACTTTTGCTGAGGATGAAAGACTATCTATCATATCTTTCATAACCGTAAAATCCCCTAAAACGAAAGTTTTATAGAAACCAAGGGATATTGCAATCAGAAACATTCCAAACCATATGCGATTCAATACCATAATACTAATTTCGAATTAATTCCCGAATATGAGACTCTCCACTTATTTTTCTATTAACAATAAATATTGAATTCATTACAACAAGAAATAAAACACATGAATTTGATTAAATTTGAGTTATGAAACAACTTACACTATTCTTAATATTCCTTTTAAACATCATTGTCATTCCATCACATTTATTTTCGCAGCATTATTTGAGCGCAAATGACAGAGCAGATATCAATAAGATTATGGCGGCTTATTCGGATTTGGAATCTTTCCCAATACGGTCAAAATACCCAGTTCATATGATCAAGGGAGAAGCTTATGTTTCTTTTGTAGGGAAAATAGAACATTCATTCGATGCAAAAAAACTAGAAAACGAAGGTTGCATTGTCAATGCAACCATTAACCACCTCATAAGCCTTAAAGTCCCACTTAAAAAGATTCATCTTATAGATAAAGTAGATCATTTAAATTATTTAAGCCTTTCTAAGCGTATGAATACTGCTCTTGATCGAGCCGTTAAAGATGTTCGTGCCGATTCAGTCCATTTGGGTTTAGGGAATCTTCCTGAAGGCTATTATGGAGATGATGTCATTGTAGGAGTTACGGATTGGGGATTTGATTACACCTCTCCTATTTTTTATGATACAGCTTTACAGCAGACCAGAATAATTGCAGCCTGGGATCAATATAAACTATCAGGCCCCTCTCCTACCAATTTCTCCTATGGAACGGAATTTTCAAATGCAAACAGTTTACTGCAAGCCGGAAGTGATACTTCCAATATTTATAGCTATTCTACTCACGGAACGCATGTTGCCTCAATAGCGGGTGGAAGCGGAGCCGGAACAGAATACAGGGGTATAGCTCCAGGAGTCAACTTTTTATTTGTCACCTTTTTGGTAGATGAAGGAGCGGTTCTGGACGCCTGGGAATGGATGTATCAAAAATCATTGCAAGAAGGCAAAAGACTGGTAGTCAACATGAGTTGGGGCTTATATCATGCCGGAACACTGGATGGCAACTCAGTGCTAAGCAACGCTATTTCTGCCTACACCGATCTCGGGGTGGTATTTGTCAATTCTGGAGGTAATAATGGAAATGTAGACTTTCACTTGAAACACGATTTTTCCAATGACACCATTCAAACACGGGTTAATTTTTACTCTTATTCAGCGCATGAATATATGTGGGGTCAAAGCATTCATTCTTGGGGCGAAGTAGGAAATTCATTCTCCAATAAGATTCAGATTAAAAATTCATCAGGTATTGTTCTTGCAGAAAGCCCGTTTTATTCAACAGCATCTGTTAGCGCATACATTGATACATTTATAGTTGCTAATCAAGATACAGTATGGTATAACATTTCCTCTGATGAAGCTCACCCAATGAATGGTAGACCACAAATGCGATTTAGAGTAAAATGTACAAACCAATCTTTGAGAGTGATGCTCAACTCTACTGCAACGGAAGGATTAATTCATTATTGGAATGTGACCGAGCTGAGTAACGATGTTGGAAATTGGGGAATGCCTTTTACTACTTTTCAATCAGGATCAATCAGTGGTGATAATGAAAATGGAATAAGTGAACCCTCTTGCGCTGATGATGTCATTAGTGTTGCAGCGTATGCGACAGGCTGGACCACCCCAGCAGGCAATCCAGTTGGTGGTGGAATTGCCTCTTTTTCAAGTAGAGGACCTAGATTTGATGGTGTAATGAAACCAGATATTGCTGCTCCTGGAGTTTCAATAGCTGCTGCTTTATCCTCATTCACAGATGGACAATACACAACTATTGGCAGTGTAGAATTCAATAACAGAACCTATTACTTTGCACGACTGTCAGGAACTTCAATGGCCTCTCCAATGGTTGCAGGTGTTGCCGCACTTATACTAGACGCCCATCCTACGATTTCAGCAAGTGCCGTAAAAGATATTATTCTCCAAACAGCAAGAGAAGATAATAAAACAGGGGTTCTTCCTGATTTAGGTGATCCTACATGGGGGCACGGGAAAGTGAATGCACTTGCCGCTGTTGAGCAGGCTGTGTTATTAAACAACATTGAAAACATAGGGAACAATGAAGAAATTAAAATTTATCCAAACCCTGTTAGTGACGAAATGGTTTTGGATATCTCAACAGATGTTAATCAATTTACATTGAAAGACCTCAGTGGAAAAACCCATGAGCTTCTACGAAATGGAAATCGATTCAATTGCAGTCATTTAAATAGTGGCATTTATTTCATTTCATTTGAAGATGCCAACAAAAGTTACGTCATTCCTTTTATTAAAAAATAATTTTGATCAGAGAATTAGCTTCAGATGAGCTTTACATTATAGAAGATTTGGCAAAAGTGATTTGGCCTGTTAGTTTCAAGAAAATGATCAGCAGTGCACAAATTAAGTATATGCTCGAATGGATGTACAACCAAAAGAAACTCAACAAAAATTACAGAAATGGTCATCGATTCGCAGTATGTGTTGAAAATAACGATTTAAGTGGTTTTATATCCTATGAAACCAAGACCAAAAAATCAACTGTTCGTATTCACAAATTATACGTGCATCATCTTATTCAGAAGAAAGGGATTGGTAAAAAACTTCTTGATTATGCCATACAGGAAGCGAAAAATCTAAAAATGAGTAACGTGGACTTGTTCGTGAATAGGACAAACCCTGCCGTTTTATTTTACAAACACCTTGGATTTACCGTTGAAGAGGAAATTGATTTGGATATTGGAAATGGCTATTTCATGAATGATTATCGAATGAAATTGAAAATTTAATTTAATTATGCATGCATAATACTTTTGAATTCATTATATTTGTCTTAATAATTAACATAAGACCTTATTATGAGTGCAGAAAATCCAATCAAAGGTGGTGAATTCATCATCAAAAACACCAAGCCAGAAAACATATTTACTCCTGAAGAATGGAGCGAAGAACATAAAATGATCGCCCAAACTTGTGAGGAATTTATTCACAAGGAAGTGGTGCCACATTTAGATCGAATCGATGCGATGGAAGATGGTCTTATGCCTTCTTTAATGGAAAAAGCTGGTGAGTTAGGACTTCTGGGTCTATCTGTTCCCGAAGACTTAGGTGGTATGGGCGTCGATTTTAAAACATCCTTATTGGCCACAGAATATCTAGGACTTGGGTTTTCATTTTCTGTAGCTTTTGGGGCACATACTGGAATCGGTACCTTGCCTCTACTCTACTACGGAAACGACGAACAAAAGAAAAAATATATACCCAAATTGGCTACAGGCGAATGGAAAGCGGCATACTGCTTAACTGAACCTAGTTCAGGGTCTGATGCGAACTCAGGAAAAACAAAAGCAGATTTATCTGATGATGGAAAGCACTACACCATCAATGGTCAAAAGATGTGGATTACGAACGGTGGCTTTGCCAATTTATTTACCGTCTTTGCAAAAATCGAAGATGATGAAAATCTAACTGCATTTTTAGTTGAAGCTGACAGTGAGGGAATCACTTTAAATCCAGAAGAAAAGAAAATGGGGATAAAAGGTTCTTCGACAAGACAAGTCTTTTTTAATAACGTAAAGGTTCCCGTTGAAAATATGCTATCCGAACGTCAGAATGGATTTAAAATCGCATTAAACATTTTAAATATAGGTCGAATTAAACTTGCTGCAGGTGTTATGGGTGGTGCAAAGGGTGCCATCACTGAATCTGTAAAATATGCAAACGAAAGAGAACAATTCGGAAGACCCATATCCAAATACGGAGCCATACGTTACAAACTCGCAGAGCAAGTAATTTACACCTATGTAGTTGAATCTGCTACTTACAGAGCGGGGCAAAATATAGACGATGCCATTCAAGGTCTTGTAGCTTCAGGAATGGACAAAGAAAAGGCAACACTCAAAGGTATTGAGCTTTTCGCTCCAGAGTGTGCTGTTTTAAAAGTCGCAGGATCTGAATGTCTTGATTATGTCGTTGATGAAGCCGTTCAAATTTATGGAGGAATGGGTTATTCAGCAGAATCCTCTGTGGAAAGAGCTTATCGTGACTCTCGAATAAATAGAATATTTGAAGGTACAAACGAAATAAACAGAATGCTTACTGTTGATATGGTTTTAAGAAGAGCCATGAAAGGAGAACTCGATTTAATGGGACCCGCAATGAAAGTAGCAGGAGATTTAATGAGTATACCTGATATTATTGAACCAAGTGACACCCCGTTAGGTAACGAGGAACACATGGTTGATGGATTTAAAAAAGCAATATTAATGGTGGCCGGTTCTGCTGTTCAAAAGCTGATGCAATCCCTTGCAAAGGAACAAGAGGTTCTGATGAATATTGCAGACATGGCCATTTGGACCTATTTAGCTGAATCTGTCTATTTGCGTGTTCAAAAGAAAATTGACAGCCAAGGAGAAGCGGCTTGTGAGCATGACATTGCAATCGCTAAAACCTATTTTTATGATGTTGCAGATAAAATCGCAAAATCGGCAAAGGACGCGATAAATTCTTATGCGGAAGGTGATGAAGCAAGAATGATGCTGATGGGACTCAAAAGATTTACAAAAACACAACCGTTTAATCCAAAAGCGGCAAGACAGACCATTGCTCAAAAACTAATTGAGGATGGTCGATATAAATTTTAAGTTTATAATAACACAGACAAAGAGAGCCTCAATTGAGGCTCTTTTTTTATGTATCTTCGTCTCATTAATTAGCTTTAGCTATTTCAAATGAGAATTAACGGACACGGACATATTTTACCAGAACCTCATCAAATCCCTCGGTTCATGAAGGATAAAAAACTATTCTGGATTGACGATGACAAAAAATTCATGCGACAGGGAAATTGGTCTCGACCAATAACTGACCCAAGCTTTTTTCTAAAAGAAAAGCTCGAATGGATGGAGAAATACAATATTGACCATGGTGTAATGTTAAATTTATCTCAGATTTATTGCAATGGTTGGCAAAAGCAGGATACCAAAGATGCCATTACTTGGCAGAACGATTTCAATGCTTCCGTTCAGGGAGATCATCCAGATAAATTTACGAGTGGTTTTGTTGTTCAACCTCTATACATGGAAGATGCCTTGAAAGAAATAGAGCGATGCGTAACAGAATTAAAGCTCAAATTGCTTTGTTTACCCACCCATTTTCTCAACGCGTCAAATGAATGGACTTCTATTGCTGACAAATCGGTATTCCCGATTTATGAGCTGGCAAACAAGTACAACCTGGCCATCGAAATTCATCCGTATGATGGAGAAAAAATAGTCAATCTTAAAGACCAATACTGGAGATTTCATTTGGTATGGATGATGGCTCAATGTGCTGACACACTTCATTTGTTTACCTTAAATGATATACCCAATAAATTCCCGAATATAAGAACCTGCTTTGCACATGGCTGTATGCTAGGTATCGCAAATTACGGAAGACGACTTCAAGGCTTTGATGGTCGACCTGATCTCTTTGAAGATGTTGAAAACCCCAGAGCTTCGTTGGGACATAAGAATTTGTTTTTCGATTCTTTGGTCCATGACTCCTATACATTGGAGCTACTAAAAAGAAGGGTTGGTGTATCTCAAATCATTGCTGGATTGGATGATCCGTATCCTTTAGGAGAAATGGAAGGAGTTGGAAATTCCTTTCCGGGAAGAGTCATTGATTTTGCTGTCGAGGTTGATATTTTAACTCAGCGAGAGGCAGATGAAATATGGAGAGACAATGTGCTGATGTGGTTGGGATAAACGGTATTAATCTATCTCATAATTTAACCTCATCGTTATACTAGCCGTTTTACGTTTTGAACTCGTATTAAAACTTCCTCCCCAAGAATATTCGTCACTTGAGTTTTCTGCTGTAATCTGAAATACTCCCATACTTGCTTTGGTCAAGTCTCCAAGGGAACCTCCACCATTATTTGCAATGGTCTCTGCTCTATTTTTGGCATCTTTTGTAGCTTGTTCTATCATTTTAATTTTCAGTGCAGCAAGTTTCGTGTAATAATATTGTGGTGAATAAGAATTCAATTCAATACCCGCATCAATGAGTTTAGACACTTCTCTAGATGTTTGTTCAACCAAATCAACAGATTTAGACTGCACCTCAAAGGATTGACTTAATTCATAACCACGAAAAATTCGCTCAGTAAAATTGCCATTCTCGTCATATTGATTGTCGTAATTTTTACTGATATCGGCAGCATCGAATACGATTTCATTTTCTTTAACCCCCTGACTAGAGAGAAATTTCTTGACCTTTAAAACATCGGTATTCAAATCGGCGTATGCCTGTTTTAAATCCAAAGCATTTCGCGAAAAACTAGCCCTCCATGTGATTAAGTCTGAATCAAAAGATTCTTCACCCAATCCAGTTACTGATATTTTAGGATCATCTTTTCCTTTAGACAAATAAGAAGTCCCGAGAATATACCCAGTAATAACAACAGCAATACCTATTAAAACTGTTGGCAACATTTTCTTAACGAATTCCATAATTATAATTTAAATTGTTTAACACTGAAACAATGCATTTCATTCAGTTGGTTACAGTTTGTCAGAAACCAAATAAAAACAGAGTATACCAGGAATAACTGAAATAAAAACATTTGCTATTAATAAGGTATAACTTCCTTGTTGATAAAGCTGGAAATTCTCAAATGAGAAAGTACTGAATGTACTAAACCCACCACACAGACCTACAAGTAAAAAAGGCCCCAGCCATTCATTTTTCACTTCTTTTGCACCATAATAGATGGCCAAGGCAAATATAAAACAGGCTGCAAGATTCGAAATCAATGTTGATAAAGGAAATTGATTGAAATAACGGGAAAACAACTTGCCAACTCCAAATCGCATTACGCTACCAATACCCCCACCAATAAAAACCAAAAGATAATTCATGTTTGCTTGATTTGTTTTAAAATTAAAAAATGTAAAACAACATAGGCTACAATATATCCTAAAACCGCACCACAAATTACATCAGACACATAATGAACACCCAAATACACTCTGCTAAATAAAATAACGAGCGTAATCGTCAATAAGCTTATTTTGATCCATTTTTGATTAATAATGGCCCAACAAATCGTAAATAATGCAAAATAATTGGATGCATGAGAGGATACAAATCCATACAGTCCTCCTTGATAAAACTGTCCGTCATCAAATTCATGAAAATGCAATTGCTTTAGAAGTTCCAAATGGTGAGATGGTCTGTAACGCATAAACACCTCCTTGAAAAGGTGGACAGAGCTTAAATCCGCCAACCCTATGGCTATCATAATTCCTAAAAGAATATAAATCGATTGTTTCAGGTCATATGATGTATAAATAGACCACAAGACCATAGCAGCAATAGGTATGATAATAAATGGACCTGAAAAGAACCACATTATAACATCCAAAAATTGAAAATGATAACCATTTATCAGGAGAACCAAGTAACGGTCAATTGATTCTATGGATTCAATCATCATGAATCAATTTCCAAATCGCATCCTTTAATTCCAATAATCCCGTTTGGGCTACTGATGAAATAAACAAATAAGGAACTCCTTTGAGATCATTTTTCAATTCGGCATCCAGCTCCAATTTCAACTCTTCATCTAGCATATCAGATTTACTAATAACCAAAATACTTTCTTTATGCATGAGTTCTGGGTTGTATGCCTCAAGTTCATTTTTTAGGATATCATATTCTGTGGCAATATGATCACAATCAGCTGGAATCATGTAAAGCAAAACTGAATTTCGTTCTATGTGTCGTAAAAAACGATAGCCTAACCCTTTCCCTTCAGAAGCTCCTTTTATGATCCCAGGAATATCAGCCATAACAAAAGACTTATGGTCTCTATAAGACACAATGCCTAAATTAGGTCGGATTGTGGTGAATGGATAATCTGCTATCTCAGGTTTTGCTGCCGAAACGACAGATAACAATGTGCTCTTACCTGCATTTGGAAAACCGACTAAACCCACATCAGCGAGAATTTTAAGCTCCAGGACCTTCCATCCTTCGGCACCTTCCTCTCCAGGTTGAGCATGTCTTGGCGTTTGATTCGTGGGAGACTTGAATTGATTGTTTCCAAGACCTCCTCGACCTCCTTTTTGAAGAATCTTTTCTTCTCCCTCATCCGTTATTTCGAATAATATGTCATCGGTATCTTCATCCCTTACAATTGTTCCCAGAGGAACATCAAT
>JABJEE010000200.1 GCA_018665005.1 Flavobacteriales bacterium | reverse complement strand
GTGGCTTTTCGGGCAATCTTCACAATATTTTGGAACCAGCAGTCTATGGACTGCCTGTATTTTTTGGGCCTCGGCATCAGAAGTTTCCTGAAGCACAAAGCTTTATTGACGGAGGGATTGGGTTTGTCATTGAAAATGCAGAAGAGCTGAATCAAAAAATAAACGCACTTGGAAATCAAAATGAGCTTAAACAAAAACTTGATAGCTTTATGCAAAGTCAAGCAGGCGCAACCGACAAAATTGCAAATCATTCCTTTACAACTAATTCGCTTAAACCGTGATGAAAAATAACTTTTTGATATATGTATTACCGTGCTTAATGATGGGACTTTATCTTAACTCCATTGGGCAAAACAGGTATCATGTGGATGAGACCCACTATTTCGAGCCGGGAGAATACCAGGAACATATTTATGACCCCAATAATGACATAAATGAATGGGTCACTTGTCCAGTAACCTATCGATCCTTAAAGGCTGATAACGAGGGAGTGAATGGAATTGTATTTGATACCTTAAACAATGGCCAGCTCTTAGAAGAATCTCTTTGGAAAAATGGCACCTTAAATGGTATTAAAAAAACATGGTTCAAAAGTGGAGTGCTCAAATATGAAGGTAGATATATTGATGGAGCTCCTGATGGTATACATCAATCGTTTTATAGAAGTGGCTCTCCGAAACATCAATCTAATAGTGTCAACGGTGATTTTCACGGGAAATATATTGAATGGTATGAATATTCCAAGAATATAAAATCAGAATGGATTTATGTCAATGGTAAAAAACATGGCCAACAAAAAGAATTTTCTTCAAGCGGCAAACTACAATCTGTAGAAATCTATGATAATGGGAAAAAAATAACTCCTTAATCAATAAGCCCTCTCGTTCCGATCTTCCTTCCAGTTGATAAAAGCTTTGTTCACGACCTTATTCCCTCCAGGTGTTGGATAATTTCCAGTGAAGTACCAATCTCCTTTGTTATTTGGACAGGCCAAATGCAAATTCTCAATGGATTGATAAACAATCTCCACTGGAGCCTTCATGTCATCAGGAGTCAATAATTCCGCAATTCGTTTTGAAATTTCTTGTGGTGTAAAAGGGTCGTATATTTTCTTGACGTAATTAATGACCTCTTCCTTGGGCTTATCCAGCTGAGACAAACACAACTGATACACCTCATCGATAAGGGATTCTTTTTCCTGCTCTCTCAATAAAGAAATGGCCGCATTAAAAGCGATAAAGTCTCCCAGCTTGGCCATATCAATCCCATAGCAATCCGGGTATCGAATCTGAGGCGCCGAAGAAACGACAACAATTTTTTTCGGACTCAAACGGTCCAATATTTTAAATATACTTTGTCGAAGAGTTGTACCTCGCACAATGCTATCGTCAATAACAACCAGATTATCTTGATTTGCACGAATTCCTCCATAGGTAATGTCATAAACATGAGAAACCAAATCGTTTCTGGAATCATCCTGAGTGATGAAGGTTCTCAGCTTGGCATCCTTGATGGCGATTTTTTCTATTCGAGCTCTTTGGTTGATGATTTTTTCTAGATCTTCTTTACTTGCACCTGGCCCTAATTCCTGAAGCTGAACAATTTTCTTCTCATTCAAGTGAGACTCAAGCCCTTTAACCATTCCATAGAAAGAAATTTCTGCTGTATTTGGTATAAAGGAAAAAACAGAATTGTCAAGATCATGGTCTATCGTATCCAAAACAGGCTCTACAATCAACCGTCCCAATTCCTTTCGTTCGGTATAAATGTCTTTGTCTGAACCTCTCGAAAAATAAATTCTTTCAAAAGAGCATTTGCTTACTACAGTTGGTTCATTGATAAGGTGTTCCTTAACCAATCCATTTTTCTTAACGATTAAAGCATGACCTGGATTTAATTCTTTGATGTCCTCAACCTGAAGGTTAAATGCTGTTTGAATTGCAGGCCGTTCGGAAGCCACTACACAAACCTCATCGTCTTCATACCAAAAAGCTGGACGCACTCCGGCGGGGTCCCTCAACACAAAAGCATCTCCATGACCAAGTAGACCTGCCATGGTATATCCACCATCCCAATCCTCACTGGCTTTTTTAAGTATTTTTTGAATTTCTATATGCTCAGATATCTGTCCGTAAACTTCTAAATTAGAGTCATATTCTTTTTTGAAGCGGTGATACAATTCGTCATTTTCAACATCTAGGAAATGTCCAATTTTTTCCAACACGGTAACCGTATCTGATTTTTCTTTGGGATGCTGGCCAACCTTTAAAAGCACTTCAAAAAGCTCATCGACATTGGTAAGGTTAAAATTACCTGCAACAACTAAATTTCTTGTAATCCAGTTATTTTGACGCAAAAACGGATGACAGCTTTCTTTGGAGTTCTTGCCAAAAGTACCGTATCTCAGATGACCTAAAAATAATTCTCCAGTGAAACCTGCTGATTTCTTGAGATAATCTACATCATTTATTTTATCGGGATGCTTTTCATAAATATCTTCGAATCTCGAATTGATCTGCTTGAAAATATCCTGAATGGGAGCTTTGTTGATGGACCGAATACGTGAAATATATCTTTCACCTGGATTCATGTCTAATTTTATATTGGCTACACCGGCGCCATCTTGACCTCGATTGTGCTGCTTCTCCATCAATAAATGAAGCTTATTCACTCCATAAAATGGAGTTCCATATTTTTCTACGAAGTACTCTAGGGGCTTCTTTAACCTCAAAAGGGCTATACCACATTCATGTTTAATTGGATCACTCATCAGTCGATTTAAATGGTCGTGGCGAAGATAACCATTTCATAAGAAAGACAATGAAAAATTTAGAGATGTGCGCCCGGCTGACAGCAAAGAGGTAATTTCTTAACATCCTCCTCTTTAGGCTCAACGTCATCAGCAGTATAGCCAATAGCCGCAACACGCTTTCTAAGGTCATCAGCTGTGGTTTTTTTGGTATTGAATTGAATCTCTAAAGACATGTCCTTTAAATTAAGTTCTGCATATTTCACTCCTGGCACGAAATTCATTACCTCTTCAATCCGTTCTTTACACATTCCACATTGTGCAGAGGTATTAAAAACTACTGTTTGAGATTTCTGGGCATTGATTGCTCCCGTAAAAAACAAGAAGAACACAATAATAAATCCGTTTATATATTTTTTAGTCATGGTATAAAGTTAAAGGTTATTTTTCAATTTCTTTTTTAATCGAATATCGTAATCCGACATAAATGTTGTACCCAATAATGGGACCCCATGCTCTTGTAGCATCAAAATTAGGGCCAAAAGGGTTTTCGGGTTCAATGATGGGGTTCTCTTGTCTGTAATTTGTTAGGTTTTCTCCACCTAGATAGAAATCCCATTTTTTAAGCTTATAAGTAATTTGAGCATTTAATCTTGGGAATACATCACTGTATTCGCGACTTGATTGAGAAGAGGATGCAAGTCTTGCTCTTCCTAAAACTGAAACTGTAATATCATAATCCCAACGCTTATTTCTTGTGGTGTAGGCGATATTCAAAAAGCCACGATGTTTTGGGATCATTACTTTGGCCTGAAGACTATCTCCAAATAATGAGCGAACATCCAAATACTTATATGCTCCTCTCAATACAAACCTTTTCAACGGCTCAATAGAAACTTCTGCCTGAAAACTATTGGAAACAGATTGATTTTCTAGGTTTATAAATCGAATCTGATCGTTTTCTCTATCCACAACAAGCTGGTTTTCAAACCAGGTTCTATAAAAGTCGACAGTTAAGCTTGCAGGGCTGTTTTTCATGTTAAACTCCTGATAGATTGACCCCCCTGCATTCCATGAAATTTCTGGTGTAATTTCACTTGGAGCAATCCATGCAAATGAATTGGCAAGTAAGGAGATGTTGTCCATGATATAATTTGGGACTCGCCACCCTTTCCCCGTGGTCAAACGGAAATCAGTATACTCAGAAAGCTTATATTTCAAATGTAATCTAGGAACAAACTGCTGGCCATACAAAAGGTGATAATCGTATCTTGCCCCCACAACCGTAATTAATCTAGGTCCTGTGTAAGTATATTCAAAAAAGGCTCCAGGGATATTCTCTACTCGATTGCTGGACAATGTATCTGAAGTTGATTGCGATATATCGATATACGTATAACTTAACCCCGTTTTAATCTTATGATCAGATGTTTTAATAAAATCGTCGTAGATGATATTTAGATAACCCCTCTTTTCTTCTCCAGTAAAATATCTAACGCCAAAATTTCCATCAATCAATTGATACTTCCAATTGGTGATAATTCCTAGAGATTGTGCAGGCGTTTTGCCAAAAAAACCAGTTTTTGTAAAAACATCAAAATGGGTGTTATTTATTTGAACCCCATAAGGATTAACGATAGAACCTATCTGCCCCCCATTTTTCACATCTTCATGGATATTAAAGCCCAATTTCGCTTCCATTTTTTCCCCTTCGTAATCAAACCGGCCCAAAGCTGATACATTTGATCCCAATGGAACATCCATAAAGCTGTCTCCGTTTTCATCTATTTCTCCCCACTGAGAGCTCACATATCCAAAGATTCCACCCGACCATTTTTCGGACATCTCAAAACCAGTTCTAAAATTCAGCTCACTCCTACCAAATCTATTTTGATACATATTTAAAAAGAAACGATCCATCTTCTCTGGCTTTTCCAATTCTAGATTAATCAAGCCCGCCATACTCTCATTCCCATTCACAACATTTCCCGCACCTTTTGTGATTTGAATAGATTCAATCCAAGAGCCTGGAATAGTTTCAAGACCAAAAGAGCTTTCTAGTCCACGCAAATATGGAATATTCTCAAATTGGATTTGTGTGTAAATCCCTTCTAAACCCATCATTTGAATTTTTTTGGCACCTGATACCGCATCTGTCATATTCACATCGACCGATGCATTTGTTTCAAAGGATTCTCCAAGATTACAACAAGCGGCTTTTTTCAATTCATTCGACGTAAGTTCCTCCACATGCAAAACTTTCAATCTGGATATTGAGAAAGACTTTCTTTTGTATTCAACAATAACCTCTGGAAGTAGTAACTCAGAATATAGAACGATGTTTAATGCTAAAAATCTGTCTTTTTTAAAAAGAACAACCGTATCCGAAATATAGCCTCTTGCTGAAATCACCATAGTATCAGGTAGATCTTTCGGTAAAACCATTTCAAATAATCCTTCCTCGCCAGTAACGACCCCCTTCTTAGCCAACAAAAGTTTAACCTTTGCACCATATAAGGGTTCCGTCTTTTTTCCATTGTTTCCCTGAACCAAACCGTTGACCTGAGACCAAATGGTTCCGAATCCTAGTAAAAACAATAGACTAATTAAGATTTTCATTTTATTTTGGAGAATGTAAAGTAAATCTGTATCCAACGCCTCTCACTGAATGAAAGAATTCTGGATCCCTGGCATTTGATTCAAAAATTTTTCTAAAAGTAAGGATATAATTGTCGATTGTCCGGGATGTCGGGAAATTGTCTTTTCCCCAAAGCTTATCCAAAATCAAGTCTCTCGATATGACTTTCCCCTCATATTCATTAAAAAGCTCTAGCAATTCTATTTCTCTTTTCGAAAAAACATGAATGGTATTCGACTGAGAATCTTTAGCTTCATAGGAAGAGAAATTCACCTTCACTTCGCCGATTTGCAGACTATTGATCTTCACATCTATTTTACTTGAAACCAAATTGTGAATTCTCAAAATCAGCTCTTCCAAATCAAAAGGTTTGGCCAAATAATCATTTGCCCCCAACTTAAGCCCGTGAATCCTATCAGTGGCTATTCCTTTAGCGGACAAAAAGAGAACAGGTACGTCACTCAATTCGCGAATATCCTTACAAAGGTCAAAGCCACTATACTCAGGCAACATAACATCAAGAATAATTAAGTCAAACTGTATAATTTCTAAAATCGCCTCTTTCGCTCTCATTCCATTTTGAAATGATTTCACCTTAAACCCCTCTATTTCAAGGTTTAACTTAACGAGTTCAACAATGTTTTCCTCATCTTCGATTAAACAAATATTCTTCATTTTCGTTTGTAAATTACAAACCTTATATTTGTGTATAAAATTAACAAATTTATGTCGTATTAAAGGTTTTAACCAAAATCGGCATCTAAAATTTAAAAAAACAATTCTATGAGAAATCTTTTTACCCTCTTTTTTTGTATTCAATTCGTGTTCATCGGATTATCACAAGGAAAAACTTTAGAAGTTCAACAAATCAAAAATCTAAAAGAAATTCCTGCTATGGAATTAGCGTCTCCCGACCTTAGTTTAATTCATGCACAGGATGTCGAGCGAGAAAAAAATGGAGAATTATACAGAATTGGGGTTTGCTTAGAGTCCAACATCAATACGTCTGATTTTGGTGAATGGAATATAAGTAATGACGGGTCTCGAAATTGGAAATTGCGCGTTTCTTCTGAAGGCGCAGAAGCTTTAAGTTTTTTATTCTCAAAATTTGTTCTTTACGGAGAGACCGTCCTGACTATTAGAGACATCAACGGAAAGCTTCTTCACAAGCCCATGACTAGTGCTGATGTAATAGACCACCACATGCAAAACGCAGCTTTGTGTTTTGGAAATGACATGGTCATTGAAATCAATGAACCTTCAAATACACAAGCGTCCGAAATTTTTATAGATAGAGTTGTTTACAATTATAGATCAACTGGAAATCCTAATTCAGAAAAAATAAATGAATCTGATCCTTGTGAGGTAAATGTGAATTGTTCACCAGTTGGAGATTCTTGGCAAGACGAAAAAGATGGAGTAGCACGAGTTTATTGTGTAGAAGGCAATCAAGCAGGTTGGTGCACTGGTTCGTTGGTAAACAACACTGC
>JABJEE010000199.1 GCA_018665005.1 Flavobacteriales bacterium | reverse complement strand
TTTCGGTTCTTTTTGGCTTCTGATAAGCTATTTCGGTCTCTATCGTTTAATGAGTTTCTCATAAATAAAATCTAACATCCATTTCTTTGAAGACCAAAATAATATACTTTTGAATATGAATGGTTCAGAAGTGCATTTAATCTTCCCTCAATACCGAAAGCTTTCCAACGATAAGTCTTTTTACAAGATTCTATCAGAGAAAGAGTTTGAAGAGATTCAGATCGTAGGTTCTTCAGTAATTACAACAAAAACAACTGCTACGAAATATCCTGAAATTGTTAGAATTAAGGACATGCTCGAGTGTATCGCTCCTTTCGAATCCATTACTGAAGTAAGGTTCAATTCCCAAATAAAAAAGTAACATTCTAAAACGTCTGTATTATGACTATTAAAGATCCTGTTTATGAAGTCAATACCGTTTTTTCTTATTTTAACTATGTTGCTCTTTTCATTCAATCTGCCTAATGAAGAGCCAGTTTCTGTAAATTTTGACACCAATCCATCAGGGAATGAACGGATTAAGGCATTAAACAGAGCTTATGAAATTGAGCTTGTGAATTTGATTAATGTTTATCGAACTGAAAATGGCCTGAAACCTCTGAGGATACAACCTTCTTTGATGCTAGCGGGCCGATACCATGCTGCCGATATGGCCAATGAAGACTATTTCGATCATGCTACTCATAACCGAATAAATGGTCG
The DNA here is from genome assembly GCA_018665005.1 of Flavobacteriales bacterium. Lineage (GTDB taxonomy): Bacteria > Bacteroidota > Bacteroidia > Flavobacteriales_D > Crocinitomicaceae > UBA952. The sequence goes on along the minus strand of JABJEE010000199.1, from coordinate 25,333 downwards.
TTTACAACGCGGAGTTTCTACATTTAAGAGAATCAAGCAGTTTTATTCAGGATTTGCCAATACCGAAAACATTGGTGCTGGTTATTACTCACCTGAAGCCGTCTTTCAAGGATGGGTGAATAGTCCGGGTCATAATGTGAATTTGTTGAATGAAAGTGCAACTCATATGGGGGTTGGTTTTTATCAAACAAATCATAGCGAATACGAAAGATATTGGGTGTTTGTGTCCTCTGTAGATTAGTATTCATGGAAATCTAAAGCTTAAGTCCTTGATATCGCGATGGAATTTGTATTTTTAGACGCTTAAAATTTACATTTCCAATGGAACAAGTAGCACCTTATAAACCTAAGAATAAAATACGAATTGTAACAGCCGCTTCTCTTTTTGATGGGCACGACGCTGCAATTAATATCATGAGAAGAATCATTCAGTCTACAGGCTGTGAGGTTATACATTTGGGTCATGATCGTTCAGTAGAAGAAGTTGTCAATTGTGCAATACAAGAAGATGCTCAGGCCATCGCTATGACTTCCTATCAAGGAGGGCATAATGAGTATTTCAAATATATGTTTGACTTGCTTAAAGAAAAAGGTGCGCCTCAAATTAAGATATTTGGAGGCGGTGGAGGAACCATTCTTCCTACCGAAATCAAAGAGCTGCAAGACTATGGAATAACCAAAATATATCATCCTGATGATGGAAGGTCTATGGGCTTACAGGGAATGATCAATGATTTGGTTGAGCGATGTGATATTGCTTTAGGAGAAAAGCTAGAACATTCTATCAAAGATCTTGAATTAAAAAATGTACCAGGTATAGCGAGAATGATTTCTGCAGCAGAAAACTTTTCAGACCTTCATAAAAATACGATTGAGTCAATAAGAGAATTGGCAAGTCAAAAAAATATTCCTGTTCTCGGAATAACAGGAACGGGAGGAGCAGGTAAGTCCTCTTTGGTTGATGAATTGGTAAGAAGATTCTTAATTGATTTTGATGACAAACAAATTGCAGTTGTTTCTGTAGATCCATCAAAACGAAAAACAGGAGGAGCTCTTTTGGGAGACCGAATCCGAATGAATTCTATAAAAAATGATCGCGTTTATATGCGATCTTTGGCTACTCGTCAATCAAACTTAGCATTGTCAAAACATGTGGCAGATGCAATATCAATATTAAAAGTCGCTTCTTATGACTTAATCATTCTTGAAACTTCTGGTATAGGTCAGTCCGATACTGAGATCTTGGACCATTCTGATGTTTCCTTGTACGTGATGACTCCTGAGTATGGAGCAGCTACTCAATTGGAAAAGATTGATATGCTTGATTTTGCAGATGTTATCGCTTTAAATAAATTCGATAAACGAGGAGCTCTCGATGCATTAAGAGATGTAAGAAAACAATATCAGAGGAATCATAATTTATGGGAATCGAAAGTTGATGATATGCCTGTGCATGGTACGATTGCATCTCAATTTAATGATCCTGGCATGAACACTTTATACAAAGTAATCATGGATCATATTAATGAAAAGACAGAATCTTCATTGGCTTCGAATTTTCAAATCACAAGAGAAATGTCCGAAAAGATTTTTGTGATTCCACCAGAACGAACGCGATACTTATCGGAAATCTCAGAAAATAACCGATCTTATGACAAGTGGGTTGAGCAACAAGTTGAGGTTGCTGAAAAGCTTCAAGGATTGCAATCTTCAATCGAAACCATTGGCAACTCGGAACTTGAAGACAAAGATCGATTGGTGAAAAATATTCAAGAAGTTTTTGAAAAGGAGAAACTCAATTTTGATCCAAAAAATTGGGAGCTTATTCAAGACTGGGATGAAAAGAAACAAGCATTTAAAAATCCTATTTATGAATTCAAGGTAAGAGATAAAGTGTTGAAAATTGATACACATACTGAATCCCTTTCTCATTCTAAAATACCTAAGGTCGCTTCTCCTAAATACAAGAGTTGGGGGGACATTTTACGATGGATTCTTCAGGAAAATTTCCCAGGTAATTTTCCATATACTTCAGGATTGTTTCCGTTTAAGCGTGAAGGAGAAGACCCAACAAGGATGTTTGCCGGTGAAGGAGGTCCTGAAAGGACAAATAAACGTTTTCATTATGTGAGTTTAGGAATGCCAGCCAAACGTTTGTCAACCGCATTTGATTCTGTGACTCTATACGGTAATGACCCAGATTTAAGACCTGATATTTATGGAAAAATCGGTAATGCAGGTGTTTCTATATGTTGCTTAGATGATGCGAAAAAGTTGTATTCTGGATTTGATTTGAGTCACCCCGCAACATCGGTTTCGATGACCATTAATGGTCCTGCACCTATGCTTTTGGCATTTTTCATGAACGCTGCAATTGATCAGAATTGTGAGAAGTACATTAAAGAAAATGGTTTAGAATCAGATGTTGAGAATAAAATCAACTCGATATATAAAGAGAAAGGAGTTATAAGACCAAGTTATAACGGAGATTTGCCGGAAGGAAATGATGGACTTGGCCTTATGTTGCTCGGTGTAACAGGAGATCAGGTTCTTAATGATGAGGTCTATCAGAAAATTAAATCGGATACATTAAAGCAGGTCAGAGGAACTGTACAGGCAGATATTTTAAAAGAGGACCAAGCGCAAAACACTTGTATCTTCTCTACTGAATTTGCCTTGAGGTTGATGGGAGATGTTCAAGAATATTTTATTGATAAAGGGATTCGTAATTTTTATTCTGTTTCGATTTCAGGTTATCATATTGCCGAGGCCGGAGCCAACCCTATTACTCAGCTTGCTTTCACTTTGGCCAATGGATTCACTTATGTTGAATATTATTTGAGTCGAGGAATGAGTATTAATGATTTTGGACCAAACTTATCTTTCTTCTTTTCCAATGGAATCGATCCCGAATATGCGGTTATTGGTCGAGTTGCCAGAAGAATATGGGCAAAATCAATGGGTAAAAAATACGGTGCAAACGCAAGAGCTCAGATGCTCAAATACCACATTCAAACTTCAGGTCGTTCATTGCATGCACAAGAGATCGATTTTAATGATATCCGTACTACACTTCAGGCATTGTATGCCATTTATGACAATTGTAATTCTCTTCACACCAATGCCTATGACGAGGCGATAACAACTCCGACAGAAGAATCGGTAAGAAGAGCAATGGCGATTCAGCTCATCATAAACAGAGAATTGGGGCTCGCTAAAAATGAGAATCCATTACAAAGTGCATTCATTATTGAAGATTTAACCGATTTGGTTGAAGAAGCTGTCCTTGTTGAATTTGACAGAATTACTGAAAGAGGTGGTGTGCTAGGTGCAATGGAAACCATGTACCAGCGTTCTAAAATTCAAGAGGAATCATTGTATTATGAAACTTTAAAGCATACTGGAGAATTTCCAATCATCGGGGTAAATACATTTTTAAGTTCAAAAGGATCTCCAACGGTTTTGCCTAAAGAAGTTATTCGCGCAACGGAAGACGAGAAGAAATATCAGATATCAATGCTTAACAATCTGAATAAAGGAAATCAAAAGGAAGTAGATCAAGGATTGAAAGTGATTCAAGATGCGGCCGTTAATAATGAGAATATATTTGAAGAATTGATGGAAACCTGTAAAGTAGCCTCGTTAGGTCAAGTGACTAATGCCTTATTTGAGGTTGGAGGTCAGTATCGTCGTAATATGTAATATAATTAAATGAAATTTTCCATTGGAGAAAGAGTTTCGATTCTGAACGAGACCGGAAACTATACCATTCTTAATATCGGAGATGCATTTGCTCAGGTAGAGGATGAGCATGGTTTTGATCAAAAGGTTTCGCTCTCTTTAATTGTTAAGACCAAGCCGATAATAAGCGGAAAAATTGTAATAAAAGACGAGGATGAATCTAGTAGATCTAAAGCAAGGAAAGAATTAGGCTTAATTCCTTCGATTGATCTTCACTTTGAGGCGTTATTAGACGAAGATGATCGGTATAGTTCTTATGACAAGCTTAATCTTCAAATCAAACGTTTCAGAGAATTCATCAATAGCAATATTGAGAAAAGAAAAACTAAAGTTTTGATTATTCACGGTGTGGGTGAAGGAAGATTAAAAGGAGAGTTAAAAGCTTTGATTTATAAAAATGAAGGATTTGTCATGCAAGATGCAAACTACAGCCCGAACGGAGTGGGTGCCTCTTATATCGAAATCACACTGTCAAAAGCCCAGCCAATTTGATTTTATAAATGCAAAAAACTTTTCTTGGCTAAAAGTTCATCTTCAGATTCACGGTAATCTGGATCGTCTACACAACAATCAACAGGACAAACCGCGGCACATTGAGGTTCATCATGAAACCCAACGCACTCTGTGCATTTATCATGAGCAATGTAATAAACGTCCATATCAACGGGATCTTGTGACTTGTCAGCTTCAAGATCATCTCCGTTAAGCGTTGTAATCATGCCTTTGAGCGTTGTACCATCTGAATATTTCCATTCAGCTCCACCCTCATATATTGCATTATTTGGACATTCGGGCTCGCAAGCTCCGCAATTGATACATTCATCAGTAATTATAATTGCCATTGCAAATCTTTTTTTTACAAATATAGAAACGGATTTTGGAATCTTTTGTTCAAATAACAAAAAAGATGCTTCGTATATTTGTACTGTGGAAAAAGAAAACATAAAATTTGCATTCAGTCAGCTAGGTATGTTGATGACTCATTTTGGACAATCAAATGATTGGACAGGTTTTGATTTAGGCATTACAGAAGAAGAACACTCAAGCTTTAATGAGTTAATTGTTAGACAAAAACACTATAATGGCTGGTTTACCGAAGAAATGGTTCGTAAATCTCTTCTTAGTCTAGGAGGGTTATTGACTGAAAAACAGCTTAGTAATTGGACTTCGGAGTATGGGTATAATGTAGATTCTAAAACAGTCGCTGTGATTATGGCTGGAAATATTCCCCTCGTAGGGTTTCATGATTTTCTTAGTGTTTTGATGTCAGGAAATAGGATTTTGGCTAAGCTAAGCTCTGATGATAAATATTTGCTACCTGCTTTGGCTGACTTTTTATTTGTCTTTGAGCCGAAGCTTAAAGATAGAATAACATTTTCGGAGGGTAAGATTTCTGGTTTCGACGCTGTTATAGCAACAGGTAGTGATTCAAGTTCGGCATATTTTGAGCAATATTTCTCTTCTTATCCTCATATATTTAGGTCAAATAGAACTTCAATAGCAATACTTGATGGAAGCGAAAGCAAGAAAGATGTAGAGCTTTTGGCAGAGGATATCTTTAATTATTTCGGACGAGGATGTAGAAATGTATCTCATTTGCTATTACCAAGGACCTATGACATTAATAAAGTTTTTGAAGGCCTTGTTGTTATGGGAGATGTTGTTCATAATAAGAAATATGGAAACAACTATGATTACAATAAAGCGGTACATCTTTTAAATCAAGAACAACTTCTCGACAATAATTTTGTACTCTTAAAAGAATCTGCAGAATTGTTTTCACCCCTCGGTATGCTATATTATCACTTTTATGATTCTGAATCGGATATTCTAGACTATTTAGAGGAGAATAAAGATCAATTACAATGTATCGTTGGAGATGGACGTATTCCTTTTGGGAAAGCACAACAACCTTCACTGAGTGACTACGCTGATGGAGTAGATACGCTTAAATGGTTAAATCAATTAAAATAGCCAGCACAAACTGATATTTGTCTAAATTTGCAGGCCATGCCTTTATTCAGCAGAAACATGATTTTATATAAGACTCCAGAAGAAATAGCCATCATGCGTGATGCTGCCCAAGTTGTAAGTAGAACTTTAGGTCTAGTTGCTAAGCATATGAAAGAAGGAGTTACACCTAAAGAGCTCGATAAAATGGCTCATGATTATATTCTTTCACAAGATGCGACTCCAGGTTTTTTGGGGTTGTATGGTTGTCCGAGTACTCTATTGATTTCTGTAAATGAGATGGTTGTCCATGGTTTACCAACAGATAAACCTTTTGTAGATGGAGATGTGGTTTCCGTAGATTGTGGTGCTGTATATAAAGGGTATTACGGTGACCATGCTTATACCTTTCAGATTGGAAATGTTGACCCTGAAGTTAAAAAATTATTAAAAGTCACTAAGGAATGTTTGTACAAGGGGATAGAGCAATGTACAATTTCCAATAGATTGGAAGATATTGGTTGGGCCATTCAACAACATGCCGAATCTAATGGATATGGTGTAGTACGGGATTTGGTAGGGCATGGGTTGGGTAAGACTTTGCATGAAGAACCACAAGTACCGAATTATGGCCGACGAGGGCGGGGTAAAAAGCTTCAAAATGGACTGACCATAGCTATTGAGCCCATGATTAATATGGGTACTGAAAAAGTCATAACATTGGATGATCAATGGACCATTGTTACTGCAGATGGAAAACCAAGTGCTCATTTTGAACATGATATTGCCATTGTAGATGGGGAACCAGATATTTTATCAACATTTGATTATATCTATGATGTTATAGGTAGTGATGATTAGAGAGGAGAAGATTGTATCAATAGCCATTCTTACTGTTCTTATGTATGCCTTAGGTTTGTTTTTTGATGCTGGGTTTTTCCTTCTTCCTTTTCCTCTTTTTGACCTCATTTTCCTAATCGTTTTTATTCAGTTTCTATTTTGGAATAAGCGGTCAATTCAGGCATATGTGTTGTTGTATTTTTTAGCTTCAATTATTCAGGTGATGCATAATCCACTTGTTTTGGGGATGATTGGTAGTGATATTGATTTGCAAAAACTAGATGAGTCTTTATGGATTGATGGCTTAAAATTAGTAGCGAAACTGCTACTCATATTTGTGATTCTTTTATGGAAACGTCAAAGAAAACTTCAATTCTCATTCCTTTATGTGTTATTCTTTGTCATCATTACAAGTTTAGCATTGATTGGACCATTTTTTTGGCTAACTCCATTTGCACCTTTGCTTTTAGCTTATGCTTTTTGGAAAACAGATAAAGACAATCCGTTCCGTTATTTATGGATTCTTCAAGGTGTTTTTGATTTGTTTACAGTGACCATGTTATGGTTCACTTAGTGACATCTTTTCAAGATAAACGACCGTAAACTCAGAATTAAATCTCGAAATACCTTTTTAAAAAACTATTTAGCGGATAATAATTTTATGGTTACTGTGATTAGAACCTCTTTCAATCAACAAAATATATTGACCTGAATGATACATAGAAACATCCAAAGTTAAATCTTGATTTGTAGTTTTCTGAGTGTAAATTAATCTACCTGTCGCGTCTTTCAGTGAAATGGTGTTGTTTCCTTTCATGTTTTCGATTTGAATAACATGGTCACTGTAATTTGGAAAAACTCTTATTTTTTTAAACCCATCAGTAAATTCTATTCCTGAGTTTTGAGGGCAATAATTTCCATCAGGTGCCAATTGAGGTAATTGATATTGCGGATCTGTAATAAGCGCATGCATCAAAACATCAGTACTTTGAAAAAGTGAAGGAGAGCAGGGTTCCCATTCATTGGCAATTCCGTTACATGTGCTTGGGTCATTTAAAATCCCCATCCAAGAAACAATAGACCAGTACATGTATTCAATAGCCATGCAGCCGTAATCACAGGTTTCATCATCATAATGATACCAGGCACTATTTGGGTATGGATTAGGTATGTTTATAAACTGACCTCCTCTTGCAACATCCATAGCTTCACTCATAAGGGAAGAGTTGGGCTCAATAGAAAAAGCATTTGGGTATATAGAAGTGTGACCCACGGCATTAATTACATGAATCACTTCTTCGACAGTAGCATCGCTTCCCCAGTAACCTGTCTGAATGGGGTTCATTTCGTTATTATAAAGCACTGCGGCAGCACCTTCTCCATTATATTGATTGAAAAACGTGTTTTCTGCATTGCTATTTTCTTGAGAGAAAATGGGAATAAGTGCATCACTTGCTTGAAGTGCTGTTTTTAAAACTTCGTCATCTACAAAACCATTTTCATCATTGTCCAATAATTCTGCGGCAACGGCAGCTGCATGCAATACTTTTGTGTCAGGTATGCTACTTTCAGCATAAATACTGAAACAATCCAATACATTTACATATTTTGTAAATAAACCCAAACCTGAAACATTGCTGTTTGGATTGTTTTCTATGGTAAAGCATACTGTATTTTGTGCATTTGAAATCAAATGACAACAAATTATAGGAACCAATAAATGAAATCTCATCCTAAAGATGAATGACTTCGTTGTAAGCAGCAGCGGCAGCTTCCATTACGGCTTCTGACATAGTAGGGTGAGGGTGAATGGTCTTAATTAAATCATGGCCTGTTGTTTCCAGTTTTCTGACAGCAACTATTTCAGCAATCATCTCTGTTACGTTCGCACCGATCATATGACCTCCAAGAAGTTCTCCGTATTTGGCATCGAATATTAATTTTACGAATCCATCTTTGGCTCCAGCGGCACTCGCTTTACCTGATGCTGAAAAAGGAAACTTACCAATCTTTATATCTAATCCTTGCTCTTTGGCAGCTTTTTCGGTGATTCCAACAGAAGCAATTTCTGGAGAACAATAGGTGCAGCCTGGAATGTTTCCGTAATCAATAGCATCAGGATTCTGTCCTGCTATTTTCTCAACACAAACTATACCTTCTGCAGAAGCTACATGTGCCAATGCAGGTCCTGGTACAACATCTCCTATTGCATAATAACCAGGGATATTCGTTTGATAGTAATCATTGACGAGTATTTTTCCATTATCTACAACAATACCAACATCTTCTAGTCCAATATTCTCTATGTTTGCTTGAATTCCAACCGCAGAAAGTACAACATCGCACTCTATTTTTTCTTCACCTTTTTCGGTTTTAACATGAACTACACAGCCTTTCCCTTTTGTATCAACACTTTCAACAGAAGAATTTGTCATTATTTTTAAACCTGCTTTTTTGAATGATTTCTCAAGCTGTTTTGAAACGTCGGTGTCCTCTATAGGTACAATATTTGGCATGTACTCAACAACCGTAACATCAGTACCAATGGCATTATAGAAATAAGCAAATTCAACACCAATTGCACCAGACCCAACAACCACTATTTTCTTCGGTTGTTTTTTTAGCGTCATGGCTTGTCTGTAACCTATTATTTTTTCACCGTCTTGAGGCAGGTTAGGCAATGCTCTCGATCTTGCTCCAGTGGCTATAATCACTCCTTTGTTCGCAACATAATCAGTTGATTTCCCTGACGCGTCGGTTACCGAAACGGTTTTAGATGCTTTAATGGTTCCTGTGCCAGTCAAAACATCTATTTTATTTTTTTTCATCAAAAATTTGATTCCATTGCTCATTCCATCAGCAACGTCTCTACTTCTTTTTACCATAGCGTTAAAATCTGCTTTCGCTTCTTTTACTGAAATGCCATAGTCTGATGCATGATTTAAATATTCAAAAACATTTGCGGATTTCAGCAAAGCCTTTGTAGGGATACATCCCCAATTTAAGCAGATTCCTCCGAGAGACTCTCTTTCTACAACAGCTGTTTTTAAGCCTAACTGTGATGCCCGAATAGCCGTTACATATCCACCAGGTCCAGTTCCAACTACAATAATATCATAACTCATAACAAAAAATTTTAGGTTACAAAAGTACTTAAAATATTATTATTTATGTCCATATACATGAGGTGCATTTCCATTAATCCTAAGGTTTGATTTTATTCGTTTTTATTCGGGAGTTGTACCCTTATTATCATTATTTTTGTTCGATAAAATGATTATACATGAATGATACACTTCAGACAGAAGCCACTGTGGAACAAGCCGTAGATTTAGGATTGAGAGAAGATGAGTTTGTTATGATTAAAAACATTCTGGGTCGAACACCGAATTTTACCGAAACGGCGATTTACTCAGTAATGTGGTCAGAACATTGCTCATATAAAAACTCCATTTTATGGCTAAAGAAATTGCCTAAAGATGGTCCCCATATGCTCGTTAAGGCAGGGGAGGAGAATGCTGGATTGGTTGATATTGGGGATGGTATGGGTTGTGTTTTTAAAATAGAGTCCCACAATCATCCAAGTGCACTTGAGCCTTATCAAGGTGCTGCTACTGGTGTAGGTGGAATAAATAGAGATATTTTTACAATGGGAGCTAGACCTATTGCACAGTTGAATTCGCTTAGATTTGGAAATATTGAAAAAGACCGAACAAAATGGTTGGTTAAAGGTGTTGTGAAAGGAATAGGTGATTACGGAAATGCATTCGGAATACCGATTGTTGGTGGAGAGGTTGCTTTTGATGATTCTTATAATACAAACCCATTAGTTAATGCTTTTTCTGCAGGAGTAATCGATATAAATAATATGATTTCTGCTACAGCAAAAGGTCCTGGCAATCCTGTCTTTATTGTTGGTTCATCAACAGGTAAGGATGGTATTGCAGGTGCTGCTTTTGCTTCTAAGGACATTACAGAAGATTCTGCTTCCGATTTACCATCTGTTCAGGTCGGTGATCCGTTTATGGAAAAACTTCTTTTAGAAGCGACTATGGAGCTATCTAAAACTGATGCGATCGTTGGTATGCAGGATATGGGAGCTGCAGGAATAACATGCTCTACCTGTGAGATGAGTGCTGCTGGAGAGGTTGGTATGGAAATTAATTTAGACCATGTCCCCACACGACAGGATAATATGCTTCCATACGAAATTCTTTTATCCGAGTCCCAAGAAAGAATGCTGGTGGTAGTGCAAAAAGGAAAAGAGGATATAGTGAAAGAGATATTTACCAAATGGGATTTACATGCTGAAGAAATAGGAGTTGTAACAGACACCAAAAGAATTCGGTATTACATGGGAGGGGCTCTCGTAGGAGATGTTCCTGCGGAATCTCTCGTTTTGGGTGGTGGAGCTCCTCAATATGAGCGAGAATATAAAGAACCTGCTTATTACCAAGAATTCAAGAAGTTCAATATAGATTCTGTAAAGCAACCAGAATCTTTAAAAGAAGCCGCTCATGCTTTGTTGGCCATGCCGAATATTGCCTCAAAAAAATGGGTTTATGAACAGTATGATTCAATGGTAGGTACAAGAACAATGACGACAAATGTTCCTTCCGATGCAGGAGTAGTTAATATTAAAGGCACAAATAAAGGATTGGCAATGACTGTTGATTGCAATTCAAGGTATGTTAATGCCGACCCCGAAGTAGGAACAATGATTGCCGTATCAGAGGCAGCACGAAACCTTGTTTGTTCAGGAGCCGTTCCAAGTGCGGTAACGAATTGCTTAAATTTTGGAAATCCTTATAACCCGGAATCGTATTGGCAGTTTGTTGGTGCAATAAAGGGAATGTCAGCCGCTTGTCTTAAATTTAACACACCTGTTACTGGTGGTAATGTGTCATTCTATAATCAATCCGTTACTGATGGTGTTGAGATACCGGTTTATCCTACACCAACAATAGGAATGATTGGAATTTTGGAGGATAAAAATAATTTAATGTCTTTGGATTTCAAATCGAAAGGAGATTTGATATTCTTAATAGGAGAGTATAGAGAGGACATTGGCTCGTCTGAATATCTTGCCAATTATCATGGAGTAAAGTCATCTCCTGCACCATATTTCGATATGGAAGAGGAGTTCAAGATGCAAGAAGTGATAAAAGTGCTAATAGAAAACAATTTGATTAATGCTGCACATGATATTTCTGATGGTGGTCTTTACGTATCTTTGGTAGAAATGTGTTTAAATCGTAATTTAGGTTTTGATATTGTTACTGATTCTGAAATTCGGGAAGATGCATTTTTGTTTGGAGAAGGACAGGGTAGAGTGGTTGTAGCTGTTTCTGAAGATGAGGAAGATGAGTTTTTGGAATACATGATTTCTACGAAAGTCAACCTTACTCTATTGGGACACGTGACCAAAGGAAAAATGGTAATAGATGAGGAACATTATAGCTTTGTTGATGAAGCAAAACAAATCTTTGAAAATGCCTTAGGTAATTTATTAGAAAAGTAATTTATGGAATATAATACAACAAGAGAGAAATTAATTCTTCCAGAGTATGGTCGTAATGTTCAAAACATGATTTCACATGCAATGGACATTAAGGATAGAGAAGAGAGAAATAGGGCAAGTCAAGCAATTATAGAGGTTATGGGGCAGTTAAATCCACACCTGCGAGATGTTGATGACTACCGTCACAAACTTTGGACACATTTATTTTTAATGTCTGATTTTAAATTGGACGTGGATTCTCCTTATGAGACACCAAAGCCTGAAGTTCTTAACGAGAGGCCAGATCAAATGAGTTATCCATCAGGTAAAATCAAATTCGGCCATTACGGAAAATATACAGAACAACTATTGAAAAAGGCCACAGAAATGGATGATCCAGAGGTGAAAGATTCATTTAAGATGGCCATGGCCAATTTCATGAAAAAACAATATTTGGTACACAATAATGGTGCTGTTGAAAATCATGTAATTGCAGAAAACTTAACTGAGCTTTCTAATGGAAATCTAACTGTTGACAATCCTGATGAACTCGTGAGTACAAACATTCTGTTAAAGACAATGGGTTTAAATAAAAAGTTTACCAAACCCAATAAATCGAATAAGACCAATTATAAGTCTAAGAAAAAGAAATATAAAAAATAAAATATGGCTTCATTTGAAATTCATGGGGGAAAACCTTTAAAAGGGGAGCTTACTCCTCAAGGAGCAAAAAACGAAGCCTTACAGGTTTTATGTGCCCCGTTATTAACACCTGAGAAGGTTACCATTTCTAACATCCCGGACATTGTAGATGTAAATAAGCTCATAGCTCTTTTGCAGGCCATGGGTGTAAAGGTTGAGAAGGTTGAAAAAGGGACTTACATTTTTCAGGCTAAAGAAATCGATCTGAAATATCTTGAAACAGAAGATTTTAAAAAGAGGGCCTCTTCTTTAAGAGGTTCGATCATGATTGTGGGTCCATTACTTGCAAGATATGGCCGTGGTTTTATACCAAAACCAGGAGGTGACAAAATAGGTAGAAGAAGATTGGATACTCATTTTGAAGGCTTTGCAGCTTTGGGTGCTACATTTAACTATGATGGTGGTGAGCATTTCTATTCTGTGGAATGTAAAAAACTTAAAGGGACATTTATACATTTAGAGGAGGCATCCGTTACAGGTACAGCAAATGTTGTTATGGCAGCCGTTATGGCTTCAGGTAAGACTACTTTTTATAATGCGGCATGTGAGCCATACATTCAACAATTATGTAAAATGTTGAATTCAATGGGTGCCAAAATAAGTGGTGTAGGTTCAAATATGTTAATCATTGAAGGGGTAAAGAATCTCGGGGGTTGCTACCACAGAGTAAATCCAGACATGATCGAAATAGGAAGTTTTATTGGTTTAGCTGCGATGACTAAGTCGGAGATAACGATAAAGAATGTGAGCTACGATAGTTTGGGAATTATACCAAATGTCTTTAGGAGAATGGGTATAAAACTCGAAAGAAGAGGTGACGATATATTTGTTCCTGCTCAAGAGCATTATGAAATTGAAAACTTTATTGATGGATCAATATTGACGATATATGATGCGCCTTGGCCAGGTTTTACACCAGATTTATTGTCGATCATATTGGTGGTTGCTACTCAGGCTAAAGGCTCAGTTTTAATACATCAAAAAATGTTTGAATCTCGATTGTTTTTTGTTGATAAGCTTATCGATATGGGTGCTCAAATAATACTATGTGACCCCCACAGAGCAACAGTTATAGGGCTTGACAGGGAGCACGATCTTCGAGGCATAAGTATGACTTCTCCTGACATCAGGGCAGGGGTTTCTCTTTTGATCGCTGCACTTTCAGCAAAAGGTAAAAGTACAATCCATAATATAGAACAAATTGATAGGGGGTATCAAGATATTGAATATCGATTAAATAATATTGGTGCAGATATTCGAAGAATAGGTTAAAATGAAAAAAGTCACCTATTCTTTTGGGATTATCTCCGCTTGTGTTATACTCTTTATAATTATTAATAGTAATTACCAACAAAATTCAGGTCGGGTATTCGAGAAAGACGAGATTGCTCCAGATATTGAATTAACCAATCCCAAGGGAAAAAAAATAAAGCTCTCAAAATTAAGGGGTAAATTGGTATTGATTGACTTTTGGGCATCTTGGTGCGGTCCATGTAGGAGAGAAAGTCCAAACCTTGTTGAAGCTTATAATAAATATAAAAAACGAAAATTCAAGAATGGAAGAGGACTCGAAATTTTTAGTGTTTCATTAGATAAAAGTGAATCGGCTTGGATTTCGGCCATAAAGAATGATGGATTAACCTGGGACAATCATGGGTGGGACAAAACTAAAAAGGTCAGTAATAAATACGAGGTGAGTTCTATTCCCTACGCTGTTTTAATTGATGGGAAAGGTCAGGTGATTGCTCAAGGTAAGGAGCTCAGAGGTCTCAATTTACATTTGACTTTAGATCGTTTTATAAAAGATTAAATACGTTCTAGTGCATATTGAATAAGCTTAATCATATCTTTCGAGTAATCACTTGAAAAAGTTAGATTTGGTCTATTGGCAATTCCTAAACAAATCGTTGCACATGAATGTCCGAGTCCTTGACCTAAAGTAAATAAAGCTGAACTTTCCATTTCAAAATTCACGAATCGATGGTTATTTGAAGATTGAAATCTCTCTAGTTTCTCATGTAATCCTCTTGTATGTGTTGGTAAACGTAATTCACGACCTTGTGGGCCATAAAACCCTGAACTTGTAACAGTTATTCCTCTATGACAACTGGGGCCATCAAATTTGTTCATCAATTCAGTAGTGGCTTTTTTAATGTATGGAATAACATGCTTTGGAAAAATGTTTTCGGACATGACATCATTTAAAAGTGATTCTTCTTCAATGCTTGAAGATAAATCATAGAAATGTCCTACGTTGTCTAGGCCAAGAGCATATTCAGAGAGAACGTATGAATGCACAGGAATATCGGATTGTAATATTCCACAAGTACCAATTCTTAACATCTCAACGTGCTTCTTCTTTTCTTTTTCGCATTTATGGTCTAGGTCAATATTAAATAATGCATCAATTTCATTAATGACGATATCAATATTATCTGTTCCTATTCCCGTAGAAATGGCTGAAATACGTTTTCCATTAAAACTTCCTGTATGACAAAAAAATTCACGATGACTCGATTTGAATTCAATGGTGTCAAATTGAGACGAAACCAAAGAAACTCTTTCTTGATCCCCGACTAAAATAATCTTGTCAGCAATATTTTCTGGGCTCAAACCAAGGTGATATACTTGGTTTTTCGAGTTAAGAACAAGCTCAGTGGCCGCAAATTTTTTCAAAATGTTTAATTATTTAGGCTACCAAAAACACGTGTTAATAAATCAGTAACTCGAGCGAGTGGGTCTAATCTGATTTTATCTTCTTCTTTTTCAACCATTATGAACAATCCTTCAATGGCTTTGTCGGTTACAAATTGATCTAAATCAGGATTAAGTTTTTCGCCTCCTGTTAAAGTCATCGCATTGTTATATTTAGTAATAATGGGATTCCAGTATTCTGTAAGCTTTACTTTAGAAATGGCCTCTTTCACTTTAGGCATAAATGCTACTTTAAGCTGCTCTTTAGTCTGGTTTTTCAAAAAAGAAGTAGCCGCACCATTACCACCGTTAAGAATGGCAAAGCCATCCTCAACAGTCATGTTTTTTATGGCATTGACAAATATTGGCAATGCCTCTTTTGAGGCTTCTTCAGCAGCTCTATTTAAAGTTGTTTCAAATTTCTCTACTTGAGTATCAAGGCCAAAGTCTAACGCTTTTTGTTTAACTTTTTGAGCATCAGGAGGGAAGGGAAGTCTGATTTCGGTGTTTTTAAGAAACCCATCTTGAATGGAGGTGCTTTTAACAGAATTATCAATGCCCACATTTAAGGCTTCCCGTAAACCTGAAATGACTTCCATATTGGTTAGAGGGTTAGCACTATCAGTTTCACCACCACCTGAATTGATCATGTTATTCGCGTGATTTGCAGCATTATTGACCACATCACAAGATGCAAACAGCAGTGCGCTTGCAAATACCATTGTAATTGTTTTTTTCATTGATTTAGAATTAGCGGATTACGTTGATATATCCAGAATATATTTTTTTACCATCATTGTTCTTTTCCTTGTAGGAAGCGGTCCATATGTAGGTGCCTTCAGGAACTACTTTACCTCCAAAAGTCCCATCCCATTCGGCTCTGATATCTCTTGATTTCCATACTGTTTCACCCCAACGATTATATATTTCAAGATTAAAATTCAGTTTGTCAATTCCTTCGATTACTATTGCCCAAGTTTGATTGTGTTCGTCATCGTCTGGTGTAAATGTATTGGGTGCATAAAAGATAACGTCGGGTACAACTTCTATTTCTAATGTAATAGAATCAGAACATCCTTCGTTAGTAGTAACAATAAGAGTTATTGGATATGTTCCTGTGACTCCTTCTGGATAGGATATTAATGCGCTTCCACCATTATTTATCAATGAACTTGATCCAGGACTAACCCAATTGTAATCAACAACGTTTCCAAGAGATGTTTCGCTTGTTTGTATTTCTGTTTCAAACCATGTAACTGGATTTTGCGAAATATTAAAATTAGCAGTGGGTAATGATGTTACTTCAACGATATTATTAAATTCTCCGGTATATAAGCAACCGTAATTCGAGATAACATTTACATTTAAATCGTAAACACCAGGATTTGGAAGGGTCAGTTGTACGTCCTCATCACCATTCGCTAATAATACATCACCACTTGAAAAAATGTATTCAGTTGTAAATATTTCTCCTGCATTTGAAGAGGTGTTGGAAAATATAAATTCGCCCGGTAAGCACTGTACTGGAATGTCAGGGTTTATTTGAGGGTTTATCGGATCAGGAAATGTTACTGTAAGACATTCTGAAACTGTGGGAGAACCACATTCTTCAGAAAGTGTCAAGCAGTAAATGGTATTATTCCCAGAAGGATTTACTGTTATCGTTTGACCAATATCTAGGGAGTTACCGTTTTCCGTCCATGTGTAAATGTATGGGGAGGAACCACCATTACCTGTTGCTTCAATATCAATGAATGCCTCAGAACAAACAACAGAGTCAGGCGTCAAATTGGTTATACTCAAAGATTCAGGTTCACCTATTGTTAATGAAATTTGGTCACTACAACCGTTAAAGTCAGTCACGGTAACTGTATGCGTGCCTGCAAATAAATCGTTGGCAACCGAGTCAGTTGAGTTGCTTTGGTCCCAAGAATAACTGTAAGGAGACGAGCCTTGAGTAACATCCACCATAATCATCCCGTTATTTAGACTATTACACAATGCATCATTCTGATCTTCAATGGTCAAAATTATTGAAGGTATTTCATCAACTACCACCGTAACTGTTCCGTTGCAACCAGAACCAGCGCTAATCTCACAGGTATATGTTCCTGCGGATAGTCCGACAGCCGTAGCTGTGGTCTGTCCATCACTCCATAAAAAGGTTTCAGTACCATCAGGAGGTGTCATAACGGCGGTTGCTGTTCCGTCTGAGCCTGCTGCACAAGAAACAGGGGTAAATGAACTGGTAAAAGTTGCAGGGCTATCTCCAACAGTAATTGAAGCATTTGCTGTGCAGCCATTTCCATCAGTCATGTTTACGGTATATGTACCGGCAGCTACATTATTAACTGTTTGAGTTACTTGACCCAGTGCAGGCCAAGAATATGTATAGGGAGGAGGAGAGCCAGGTCCAGGAGAAGCGCTGACACTTCCAACACTTTGGCTACAAGCATCAGGAGTTGAACTGGTAAGTACTTCTGGTGAAGCCGTGGTGATCCAAGAGGTGTCAGAAACACTTCCTAAAGCAGTACCACATGCCGAACTTGTTAGAAAATAACCTGTAGTTCCGGGAGGGACATTCGTAATGTTCAATGTGCCATTATTGTATGGTGATGTATTGCCTAAAGTGTTGTTCCAAACAAGACTACTACCTGTTCCCGTTATTTGAACGTATGGAATAGGCGTTATATTATAATTGTTGCCACCTTGATATTCCCATCTGTGGGCGTCATTATTTGCAAGCCAGACCGTATTGTTTCGGCCAGGTGTAATGTGGGCTGTACTACCATTGGCATTTTGTATACCTTGAATAGCTAATCCACCGTTCCATGTTGCGCAGACCGTTTTCTTACCAATATGTACTTCGATATTGTTTGACGTTTCATAGAGAATAACACCTGTATAATTACATTCGGTAATTCCACAAGAAAAAGCCCCAATCTCTCGATAGAGAATAACCAGTTTTCGATTTGGTGCATTACCAATGGTTTGATATTGTATGTTTCCATTTGGACTTACGGCAGCCGAGGGGTTCATATCTTGGTAGGATGGCATAATTGCGTTTAGTGTCGCTGCTGTTCCTGCAGAAGGCAACATTCCAACACCACCAAGAGCCCAGGGACAATAGCCATTTGCATTCCCCATATTGAATGAAATAATACCGTTAGAACCTATTGTACATTGTGTAAAAACATTCCCGTAAAACGTAAAGTCAAATCCGATAGGAACAGGGCCACTAAATGAATCATCTGTCAAGGTTGGTATTACAGTCGGGGCGTTTAAATTTATTCCGGTTGTAATGTTTGGTCCACCTGGACAATTTTCTATATTAATAGCACCGCTACATACAGTCAAATCATCTCCGAGACATATCGTTTGTTGGGAAAAAACAAAATTTGATATAATTATATAAAAGAGGGCTATAAAAGTCCGCATAATAGGCAATAGTTAAAGTTCGAAAGATAAACGTAAAATGTGGGTAATGGGTTGCTTTCGTTCAACAAAAATAATTCAATTTGTTTAATGGTTATTTTTTTTTTAGTTAAAGTGCTGATTTTTAGTTTGTATTAATTTCTTTTTATTTTTATTTAATTATAATTTAACATTACCAAATCTTGATTACTTTTGCCAAGAATTAACCATTTTAACGATGTCAATTATGTCAAATAAATTTCAGTCGGAAATCGATACTTTTATGGAGCGTGTGAGCGCCAAAAACAACCATGAACCAGAGTTTTTACAAGCCGTTCAGGAGGTTGCAGAAGCAGTTATTCCTTTTATTGAATCTAATACAAAGTACAAGGTTGCTAGAATATTAGATCGAATTGTTGAACCAGAACGAACGATAATGTTTAGAGTGCCTTGGTTGGATGACGAAGGGAATGTTCAGGTAAATAGAGGCTACCGTGTTGAATTTAATTCGGCTATTGGACCATACAAGGGAGGTTTGAGATTTCATCCTTCTGTGAATTTATCAATATTGAAATTCCTTGGATTTGAGCAAATTTTTAAAAACTCGTTGACTACCCTTCCATTAGGAGGAGGAAAAGGCGGGTCTGATTTCGATCCAAAAGGGAAGTCCGATAATGAAGTAATGAAGTTTTGTCAATCATTTATGACAGAGCTATCTAGGCACATTGGTGCCAATACAGATGTTCCTGCAGGAGATATAGGTGTTGGAGGTAGAGAAATAGGATACATGTTTGGTCAATATAAGCGAATTCGTAACGAGTTTACTGGTGTTTTAACAGGGAAAGCCAGAAACTGGGGAGGATCTCTAATCCGTCCTGAAGCTACTGGTTATGGTACGGTATATTTTGCAAAAGAAATGTTATCTACGAAAAATGAAACTTTTAATGGTAAATTGGTTGCCATCTCTGGTTCAGGAAATGTTGCTCAGTATGCTTGCGAAAAAGCTACAGAGCTCGGAGGCACTGTAGTAACTTTATCTGATTCAAAAGGATACATATATGATGCAGAGGGTATAGATGCCCAAAAACTTGCGTTTGTAATGGAGCTTAAGAACGTTAAAAGAGGAAGGATTTCTGAATATGTAAAAACATATACCTCAGCTGTCTTTGTTGAAGGGAAAAGACCCTGGGATGTAAAGGTTGATATCGCTTTACCATGTGCTACACAGAATGAACTTGATGGAGAAGAAGCAAAAGTTCTTTTATCTAATGGTATTATGTGTATTGCTGAAGGAGCAAATATGCCTTGTACACCAGAGGCCATAGAAGAATTTCATAAAGGGAAAGTTTTATTTTCTCCAGGAAAAGCATCAAATGCAGGAGGAGTAGCCACTTCCGGACTTGAAATGTCACAAAATTCATTAAGAATGTCTTGGACTGCAAAAGAGGTAGATGAAAAATTACACTCTATTATGGTATCTATACATGAAGCATGTGTAGAATATGGTAAACTTGAAGACGGAACGATTGATTACGTGAAAGGCGCTAATGTTGCTGGGTTTGTAAAAGTTGCTGATGCCATGATTGACCAAGGTTTGGTTTAATCTTTTTTTGACGTAATCTCAATTTCAACTCGTCGGTTTTCTTTCATCTGTGTATCGTTCTGTTCTGGAAGAGCATGTATGGGTTTGGAGCTACCGTGTCCTTCATGACTCAATCTATTTGAACTTACACCGTTACTAATGAGGTAGTTTTTCACTTTTAACGCTCTTTGTGCAGATAGGTTTTGGGAGTCATTAATAGCACAACAGATATGTCCATGAATTTTTATATGTAAGTCATCATGGTCAAGCATAATAGCCAGAAGGTCTTTTAATACAGGAAATGCAATATCTATAAATTCGTCACTTCCAGGCTTGAAATTTAGATGGTTTAAAACCAATGATTCTCCTTTTCCGAGATTTTGGATTTTCTTTTTGGTAATTGATGGTGTCTGAAAGCCTTCGTATTGAATTATTACTTTTCTATTTTTAGCGAGATCATTTTCGTGCTGAAAGTCTTCACCAAAAGATTGACAGCGTATATTTTTAGTAATGGCAACCCCTTGTGTGAGTAAATAATGTTTAATGTCTAAAATTCTATTTTGTGCTAGGTCTTTATTATAATCATGAGTTGAGTTGGTATCTGCGTAGCCTTTGAGTCCTGTTACCAAATTAATTTGTTTGGACTCTATCAATTTATTTAAGGCGAGTTTACTTGAATGTAACATATATGATTTGTCAGAAGGGAAGAATACCACAAATTCCTGTTGACTCAAAAGTGCCAAAGGAATTAAAAAGGAAAGAAATAATATGTATCGTTTCATGTCATTTTAATTCAATTTATTTGAATCGTTACAGATGTTTAAATTCGATAGATTATTTCAATAAAGTTGTTACCTTTGTTTAGAATTATTCTAAATAAGTGAAAAAAGAAACTTCAATATTTGTTTACAATTCTGAGATGTCTCTCAATAATTGTGATATAATTAAAAAGAAGAAAAAGTGTTGTAAGAAGTTCAAAAAGAAAGGTTTCGCTTGTAAGAAATGTCCTAAATTCTAATGTCATTTCGATTTCTTGTCCCTGTTTTTGTGTTGTTCTTAAGCCTTGGATACGGACAGAATAAATTAGATTTATCCAGTACGAATCATCAAGCTCTTGTTTTTTCTTTGGGGGTTGAAAGAAACGATGTGTTTTCTACCTTAACTTATAATAGAACACTTCGTTCATTTTCAATCAGTCCTTCTTTTGGGGTAGGAATTGTTCATACTTTTTTTCAGTCAAATCCATTTGGTCGGATGGGTAGTGACTTTTTTTATTCTCCTTTAAATAAGAAATTGGATAATGCGCAAAGCATATCTTTAGGAATAGGTGGAGGGTATTATTTTTCAATGTACAGGAGTCCTGTTGATACAAAGTTTCACGAGGCATCTTTAGGATATCGTTTCAGTTATGGTAAAAGAATAAAGCTTTTTCAAAAAACGGCATTGGGATTATTGAGGGAATCATTTCAAGGCAATACCAAAAAGATGGTTTTGATTTATCCTAATTTTCATTTTTCAATAGGTATGTCATATGAGATTTAAGCGATTTTTATTTGTTCTAATATTAATAGTTTCTTGCACTAAAAAGAATGATTATGGGCACATAATGGTTATCGGTCATGGGGGCATGGGCTTAGAACAAATGATGTCTATCTATCATGATAATTCATTTGAAGCCATTGATTTAGCTCTTCAGTTTCCGGGGATCAATGGTTGTGAGGTAGATGTTCAAATGGATTCTGATGGCGAATTGTGGCTTTGTCATGATGTTGATCTTTCTTCAGCGCTAGGTGTGGATGCTTCAATTCCTGAATGTCATACTTCATTTTTAGAGGAGTTGGTTTATCAAACGATTCATGAAGAGAAATTATGTAAGCTTCGTGATGTTATTCATTTGTTTGACCATTCTATGCAATTATTTATTGATGTAAAATCTTATAATCAGTCTTCTGGAATAATTGTAGACCCTGATCTTTTAAAAGAAGCTTTAGATGACGCGTTAATAGGTGCAGCATGTCAAGTAAGTGTGATTCTATTGAATGAATCCTGGTTGCCCTGTTTTGTTTCGAATTACCAAACGTATCTTGATGCTGATACAAAGTCTTCTATGGATTCGAATTTAAGTTTATATCCCGATTTATCGGGGTTTGTTGTCCGTTCTGAAGCTTTGTCCAGAAGTGAGATTGAGGAGTATAAATCTCAAGGGTATAAAGTTTTTCTTTACGAAATGAGATCCCCAAAGGGAATTCGAATGGCCTTGGATAAAAACCCAAATGGCATTATTCCTGATGACATTCGAAGAGCTCTAGTTGAGTCGAGATAAATTTATTTTTTGTAAAACGGAAGCTTTACAACTTTTGCTTTCAATGTTTTATTTCTAACCGCAATATAAATTTCAGAATCAAATCCAGAATAATCTTTTTGGACATAGCCTAGTCCAATTCCTATTTTCATACTTGGAGACATTGTTCCAGAAGTGACGTGACCCAATTTAATGCCATTAGAATCTAAAATCTCATAGTCTTTTCTCGGGATTCCACGGTCTATCATTTCAAAGGCAACCAATTTTCTTTCTATCCCTTCTTCTTTTTGCTTCGACAAATACTCAAAATCAACAAAGTTTTTAGTGAATTTAGTGATCCATCCAAGCCCTGCTTCCAAAGGGGAGGTGTGGTCATTGATGTCATTTCCGTAAAGACAAAACCCCATCTCTAATCTTAGCGTATCTCTAGCTGCAAGGCCAATGGGCTTGATGCCAAACTCTTTTCCTGCCACAAAAACTGCATTCCACAACTCTTCTGCATCTTCATTTTTAACGTAAATTTCAAAACCTCCAGATCCAGTGTAACCAGTTGCAGAAATCATTACGTCCTTGATGCCCGCAAATTCTGCATATTCAAAAGTATAATATTTCATATCTGAAAGATTTACTTCTGTTAATGATTGCATAGATGACGCTGCCTGTGGTCCTTGTATGGCCAGTAAGGTGTATTCATCGGAAACATCAGACATATCTACATTCATTTCATTTAGCGATGAAATCCAGTTCCAATCCTTCTCTATATTTGAAGCATTAACAACGAGGAAATATTCATTTTCTGATATGCGATAAATAATTAAATCATCAACAATCCCACCTTTTCCATTTGGCATACACGAATATTGCGCTTTACCGTCAAAAAGTTTAGAGGCATCATTTGATGAAAATTTTTGTAAAAAATCAAGAGCATTTGGACCTCTCAAGATAAATTCTCCCATGTGTGAAACGTCAAAAACACCCACTCCATTTCTAACCGTTTCATGTTCAAGCGTCACACCTTCATATTGGACGGGCATCGAATACCCAGCAAATGGAACCATTTTAGCTCCCAATTCAATGTGTTTGTGTGTTAGTGCAGTATTCTTCATTGATTATTTTTTTACCCTTTCAACATATATGCCTGTTCTTGTGTCAACTTTAACAATTTCTCCATTTTCAATAAATAAGGGTACTCTTATTTCAGCACCAGTAGCAATTGTTGCCGGTTTCATTGAGTTTGTCGCGGTATCACCCTTAACACCCGGCTCTGTATATGTTATTTCAGATATGACATACATGGGAAGTTCCAAAACCAATGGGGTTTCTTCGTCAGCATGAAACAAGATATTTACAATCATTCCCTCTTGTAAGAACAAGGGTTTTTCAATCATTGCTTCCTCAATATTTACTTGATCGTAATTTTCATTATTCATAAAAACAAACTGATCTCCATCCTGATATAGGTATTGGTAATCTCTATTTTCAATACGTACAATTTCAATTTTATGTCCCGCAGAGAACGTGTGGTCTAGTAGCCTTCCAGACTCAATTTGTCTGATTTTCGTTCTTACAAAAGCAGGCCCTTTACCTGGTTTTACATGTTGAAATTCTTTAATTTGAAATAATTTACCGTTGTGCTTGATGCACAATCCGTTTCTGATGTCTGAAGTATTTGCCATAGCTTAAAAATTATGGGCAAATATATGTTTTTAGATTGATTGCATCAATATCCGTTAATTTAAATGAATCGCTTTTGAAGTGATGTATTCATTTGTTTGAACAACAAATTGATAAAATTCATGTTAGTTCATTAAATTCGCACATGAAAAAATTCGTACTACTCTTTTCTCTTTTGATTACACTTCATGTTTCAGCACAAACCGTTGTAGAAGACATCACCATATACAGGGATGCTTATGGTGTTCCTCATATTTATGGCAAATCAGATCGTGATGTTGCTTATGGTCTTGCATGGGCGCATGCCGAAGACGATTTTAAAACAATGCAAAATACTTTTTTGCCATCGAAAGGACTTATGGGATTGTATTCGGGAAAGGAAGGTGTAATTATGGATTATTTGGTTTCGCTGTTGCGTTGTCGAGAAACAGCGGAGGAGCATTACACTGATTTATCAGAGGAGATAATTCAGGTAATAGAGGGATATGTTGAGGGAGTAAACGCATATGCCAAATCTCACCCAGAACAAGTTTTGGTGAAAAATAGTTTTCCGTTTTCGGTAATGGATTACCTAACGGGCTATAACCTTGTGATTCATTTTTTTTCAGACACGGGTGACATCTTGGGTGATATTTTGAATGGAACCGTTGAGACGGTTGAAGAGGCCAATATCAAAATGGAACAAAAAACCATAGGGTCAAATGCTTTTGCCTTTAGTAGAAAAATAATGCAAAACGATAAGACCGTTTTAAACGTGAATACACATCAACCTCTTGAAGGACCTTTTTCGTGGTATGAGGCTCATGTTGTTTCCGATGCGGGATGGAATATGTTAGGGGGTTTATTTCCAGGCGCACCTTTTCCTATGATAGGAACCAATGAGAATTTAGGATGGACTCATACCTATAATTATCCGGACCTGACAGATGTTTAT
>JABJEE010000198.1 GCA_018665005.1 Flavobacteriales bacterium | reverse complement strand
TTCCATGTATACTGGAATGACCGGAATAGATCTATTATTTTCCATTAAAAATCCTACGCCCTTTTTAAAAGGCTGTAGTATACCGGCTTCACCTCTAGATCCTTCCGGAAAAAGAATTATGGATTGGCCTTTTTTCAGAACTTCATCCATTATTTCAATAGGGTCACTATCTCCAGGGTTTTCTGCCTTTTTTCTTGGAATAAGAATAAGGTTTAAGAAAAACCACGAAATAAATGAAACAAATTTATTTATCCCAAAATAATCTGCCGCCGCAATAGGTCTTGTTTTTGATAAACGATTGTTTGGTATTACTGTCATTAACGTGACAGCATCTGCATGGCTATTGTGATTAGAGGCTAATACGAATTGCTTATGACCAAAAAGTTTCCGTGTCCCAATAAACCGAACACCAATAATTACTGAGAAGAAAAACCTCCAAAAAACTTTGAATGTGAGATATAAAAATAGAGTCCTCATTGTTTAATATGCAAAAAAGTAAACCAGATGAAAAAATATAGGAGTTGTCATTGATAAGGAGTCTATTCTATCTAAAACCCCTCCATGTCCTGGAATAGCTCCCCCCATGTCTTTGACACCCATATCTCGTTTTATAGCGGATATGACCACGTCACCAATAAAACCAACACTGGCAATTAAAAAACTAATTAGAATTACTTCGCCATCTCCAAGAGGGGTTAGAAACTTCATGAAATACCCAATAATCATTGAGGAAACCAATCCTCCGAGAAAACCTTCCCATGTTTTATTGGGGCTAATCTTAGGAAGAATTTTATGACGCCCAAACAATTTACCCCAGATAAACTGCATTACATCATTCATCTGAGTGATGAATATTAAAAAAAGTAAAAGACCTTTCCCTCCAGGGTCAAATCCAGGAATTGAAGGAAGACTGATTAGGTAGGCCATGTGGCTCAAGCCAAAAACACAAAGCATAATAGATGTTGGAAGTCCCGCCATAGAAGTCATAATCATTTTCGTTTCTCCAGAGAGAACAAGAACAAAAGGGATCCATATAAACATGAACACAGGAATGAAAATAATAAACAACTCATACCAGCCCATGTATGCCAAATAATATTGAATAGGAATTGCCAAATAACACCATAACATACCTGCTCGATCTGATTTTCGAAGCTGAATTACAGAATAAAATTCTCTCAATGCGGCAAAAGAAAGGAATCCAATACCTATGT
This sequence comes from Flavobacteriales bacterium, assembly GCA_018665005.1. Classification (GTDB taxonomy): domain Bacteria; phylum Bacteroidota; class Bacteroidia; order Flavobacteriales_D; family Crocinitomicaceae; genus UBA952. Next base: position 4,413 of record JABJEE010000198.1, on the reverse strand, counting down.
ATGTAATAATAGGGCTAATAAGAGCAGCTAGTAAAAAAAGAGTAGCCATTCCCCACCATGACTTTGTTCTTGTTTTCAGCTCAGTCAAGCCGATGCTAGATCTAAACAAGCCCCATGTCCAAAACAATAAAGAGGAAAGCAACAGAATCCCAAGGATTACGCCAATAACCATTTGAATTTCTCCAGAGAGATTAACAGAGGCAATTAATTTATCCATTTTTCAAGGCTTTTTTTAACCGTATAAATGAACTTATTGTCATTAGAAGGCAGCATATGGCCAATGCATAATTAATAATTTCGGATGAAAACGGGTGAAAGTAGTAAATCAAACAGCCAAGACCAATAACAAAGGCACGGTCACTCTTACCCATGGGGCCATCGTACATTCTCTCCTTTCCCAGCACCTTTCCAAATACTCCCGTAAACTCATTAATTATCGAAAAACCAACAAATAAACAAACCAGCTCTGGAGAAACTTTAGGAATTGCTATTAGAGGAATGTAAATAAACATATCTGATACAATATCTCCAACTTCATTTAATACTTCACCAAGCTTTGATTGCATATTGTGGATTCTTGCCATCATTCCGTCAAGCGCATTAAGAGCCATACGAAGCAATAAACCAGTGGGAACGATTATATAACCCAGATTCCAGTCATCGGCAAACCATAAAGAAACCCCAAGACCAAATGAAAGAACAATTGCCGCTACAGTTAGCTGATTTGCGGTCACGCCTTTTTTGTATAACCAATCTAATAACGGCCGTAACAGCTGTTGAAACTTTGGTTTTATTTTATACATGGATATCATCGCAATCCTTCTTTTTTAAATGAAACAAATGGATCCCAATTGTATTTTTCTCTCTTTGCACTTACACTAAATGTGCTCCTTTTTATAAAGTTAAAAATTTCTGCGCCTACAATGTCAAATCGAGTATACATCTGATCGTGATTCAGCCAGGTGTAGTGATAATCGTCATGCGACTGATTTAAGGGAGGCACACCCCACAGAATTTCCCCCATTTTCAAAGCCTTTTTTTTATAAATCCTCATTAGAGGAGTCGCCTTGCTTTCGATGATAATGCCAATATCAATTCCGTCTTTTTCTATCGGTACGTATGGCGTTTCCGCCATTTCCTTCATGATGTGTTTAAGCCCCTTGAGCCAAACAAGAAAACCCAGATGCTTATCTACGATGTATGGCGCTCTTTCCTGAATAGGGCTTCTGTCATATACAATAGAGCTAATATTTCTAATACCGTTTTTTAAGATGAATTTGTTTAAAGTCCATGAGCCAACGATATAGGAAAAAAAGTGGACCCTATCATATTGATGCAGACCTTGGCTCTCATAAAAGAATTCCAAGTTTTTTACGCAATTATCCAAGCTTTTACTGTCTTTGTATTTCGGTATGTATAAATCGTAACCCTTATGCTGAAAGAACGATTTTTGATTTTTGCGCCCCTTTTTTGTGTCTCCAAATCCCGGAAGAATTACTATTGCTTCGTTGATGTGAATTGAAGAAGTGTCTTTAACAATGATTTCTTGTGATAGGATCGTCGAAGAGACTGCTACAGTATAAAATAAAAAGAGTAAATTTTTCATAGAGAGAATCCCTAAGGTACTGAAAACAAATTATTAAATAAATAAAGCACATTATGTATTGATTAAACTTTACTTGTATTTTGCCACAAAATCAATGTCATGAGTTTAAAGGTTAAAACGTTTTTAAATATAAGCGTTCTACTTTTTCTCGGGCCCAAGGTGTGCGTCTTAAAAACTTCAAACTTGACTTGATCGACGGGTCATAATTGAAGCACCGAATGTCTATGCGGTAGCCGAGCTCCTCCCATCCATATTCTGTGACCAAAGCCTCCAGAATGTCTGCAAGTTTTACGCCATGTAGGGGGTTGTTTTTTTGCTCACCGCTCATATCAATAGTTTCTGTAATCGTTCCACAAATAGGATCTAATTCCAATCATCGGCAAGAAGCTTAATTTTTGAAATTCATCCATTTTGATGTATTGTGTTTGAAGCTCTGCAAAGGCACGGATTCTTCCCTCTTTTAATATAGGATATGAGGCTCTTGTGTTTGTGATAAAAAAGGTTTGTTTTATGCCTTGACCTATATAATTTCCAAAATCATTGGGTCGATTGATGTAGCTTTCATAAATGTCTGAACCGTAATTTAAGCTGTCTACATTTGTTCCTCGCACACCGAACGAAGCAAAAAACCGAATCTTTAACTTTGGGTTTCTATTTTTGGACCAGTTCAATTCTGTAAGAATTTCTGCAAAATTACTACCGTATGTATGGGCGAGTGCGGACCCTCTATGGCCATAAACCTGAAGAGGAGTTAAATGAGAAAAAGTGAAGGGACGAACGAGGTTACCCTCAATGCGATAAGAAAGTTTATCAGATAGTATTCCCATAATACCAAGCTGAGCACCAAACTTATTGGCCCACCATCCGCTTCTGGCTCGTATTTCAGAAAGTAAAAATTCATCTAGCACAACTTGGGAATATACAGTCGTATTTTTAATCCTTGCATTAATTGATGCACCTATAATGACATTGTCAGAGGAACCCATTGAATATTCCTGTGGTCGATAAAACACAAAAGGATTGAGGTATTCGACATCATACCCTCGATTCAGTAAGGTGTCTTTTGGTTGGAACACAACAGCTTCAAAAACACCAAAATTTAGCCAAGGTAAAATGTTCCAGCTGAGGTGATGATTCGTAACGTATTTCGATTGTCTCTGGCCGTTGACGTTTTCGGATAAAAACTGATAGTTGACGCTGTATTCCATGTGCCAGAATTTCGCACGCATCTGTCCAAAGGGCATGGGCTTTCCATAGTCACTTAAAAAGAGGGAGCGCCTCCCAGATCCTATAAAATTTCTGTCATAACCGGCCTGAAAACAGAACACTTCATTTGGTGTATAAGCCAATCGAGTCATGGGCATAACCCAAAGTTTTTGCGATGCTTCAATATCAGTAAGGTTGATGTTTCCTGGATTGAGGCTTTCCGCATTAGAAAAGTTCACAAGCCCACCAATTCGAACATAGCCTTTTTTAACGGGTCTTGATTCAAGCAAGAAGCCTAATCCATTTCGATGATTCAATTGATTTAAACTTGCGTTGTATTGAACACCTAGATCTACTAAAGGGATGAGGTTAATTGATTTATGTGGATGTTTGGATAGCGCAAAACCAAGTTTAACATTGTTCAGTCGAATTGAAGGTCTAATGTCATAATGCCTTTTATATGCGGGGTCAGTAAATGGCGTAACTTCCTTTTTAGAGGAATGGGCGGCCTTTTCTATACGAGAAGAGTCATTCGAGGAATTATAAACGGCACATTTTCCTGAAGTAGGCCCATAAATATAAACCCCATTTAAATATCCTACATCTGTTTGACCCCAAACGCTTAAGGCCAAGCAAACAAACAAGAATACAAGAGTGGTTCTATTAATAATCATTGTAGCTATTAAACAGGTTTGTACTCAGTCCAAAGTGGATGAGCATTTGATTTTCGTCTATATTTGATTTTCGATACACCCCTCTAGCGAAAAAGCAGAAGTTAATTTTTGGATTGATTCTGTACCCAATTTCGACCTGCTGATGTAAAATAAAATCATCAAGACTATTGGCATTCATATCCATGGGCAGTAAGCTTTGTTCTTTATAATTTTTCAGCCAGTAGCAGATGGTTTTGCTTTCTCCATAAAACCTTTTAATTGAAGCATTTGCACGAATTACCAGCTCGTCAAAACCCTGACCTTTGGGATGTGCCAAGGGTAAGTTGTAGTGGGTATGGCTCATGGTCGGGTTTTCGGACGCATACAATTCAGCTCCAACCTTGTTGTATTCGAATTGAAGTAAGGAGTTTGGAATCAGGTTGTAGAGTCTTACACCTAGCTGCATCCCCATGGCTTTTATTTGAAATGCAGAGAACACAAATTGCTGGTAAAACCGCACTTTTCCCCCAATGATCTCGCTTGCGTTCAAACCATAAAGGTTGAAATTATCCTTTTGAGACAAACCTAAAAAAGGAAAAGGGGCGTAATATAAGCCATGGGGCTTTGTGGTGACAGTATCTCCTTTGGACCAAACGGAATGTTCAAAGAGGCCAATTGATATTTCCGGACTTACCTCGTAGGAAAGGGAATGCATCGCCGCTGCCTTTGGCTGGTAGTATGCTTCTACTGTGGAAAAGGTCGGTTTACGGATCAAATTAAAAAGACGTGTTCTACGAACACGATAGTTCCATTTTTTAAAAAAGGTGTATTTGACATCAATGCTAGGCGCTTGATAGCTGTTGTCCGAAAGGATCAATGAACGATATCCCGAACCCACAAAGGTCGGCGCGTTTCCTGCACGTATTTCGAGATTTTCAATGGGTTGGT
>JABJEE010000197.1 GCA_018665005.1 Flavobacteriales bacterium | reverse complement strand
TGGCTATAAAACAGATTGCTTAAACGAAACTTCTTTGTCACCAGTTCGAGAAACCTCACTTGGTGACGCCAACATTTTAACCAATATCTACAATGGATCACCTTTCCATAACATGTCCATACCCAACCTTAGATCGGGAGATTTGTTTAATACAGATTATTCAAGCCAAAACCCATTTTTCTCAAGAATGGCTTCGTCACAAACCAGCAGTGTAATGGATGATATAAACGCCATAGACGCCACATTTTTCAGTGTGTTCTTGGGACTTGACGATTTTATGCCCTACATAAAATCAGGGACGAAGAATGATAGTTTACCTGACATCATCACTTTTGAAAACAACTACCGACAGATTCTTGAAAACCTTACTTCGAATGGAGCAAAGGGAGTAATCTCAACTATTCCAGACATTACAAGCACCCCGTATTTCACAACTGTAGGATGGAATGACCTCGTTTTAGACTCTGCTAATAATGCTACACTGAATAACATTTATAATCCATTGGAATTTTATTTCAATGAAGGAGAAAACCCATTCATGATTGAAGACCCAGATGCAAATGTGTTTGGCATTCGCCCCATGGAAGAAGGTGAATTAATCATATTAACCGTCCCTTTAGATTCCGTCAAATGCTACAAAATGGGCACACTATTCCCCTTTAGAAATGAATTTATATTGACACAAAACGAGCTTCAAAATATTAGAACTCATTTGAATTCTATAAACGATATCATTCGTTCTCTTGCCATTGAATTTGACCTTGGATTGGTTGAATCTGAAACCTTTTTCGATAAAATTCAATCCGAATTTCCTTACAATGGAATAAATCTAAGTACGACTTTTGTTTCAGGTGGGGCATATGGCCTAGATGGAATCCGTTTCAACTCCAGAACAAATGCTTTATTTGCGAACGAATTTATTAAATTAATTAATCAAAAATATAATGCTCATTATCCATTGGTGAATGCCACAAATTTGGACGCAGCATTCTTTCCATAACTTAAATACAAATCATGAAACAAATTTTACTATCTACACTTTTCTTATCCATTTGCAACTTGCTTTCAGCGCAAACCCCATGCGATGATGGCAGATATTCGAGTACTGTATTTTCAGACTTCACAAAAATCTCAAATATTACATATGGTTCTAATACCTCCTGGACAGGCGGAAGTACAACATTAAAAATGGACTTTTATGAACCAGAGGGCGATACCGAAACAGAACGACCTTTACTCGTATGGGTTCATGGAGGAAGTTTTATTGGTGGTTCAAAAACAGACCCCGATATGGTAGAATTTTCTGAGCGTTTTTCTAAAATGGGTTATGCGTGTGCATCCATTGATTATAGACTTGGGTTTTTTCCTTTTGATTCCGCCAATGCAGTTAAAGCGGTTGTACGTGCTGTTCAGGATTTAAGAGGTGCAGTTCGTTATTTCTATAAAGACAAACAAACGGTTAATCAATATAAAATCGACACAAATAAAATATTTATTGGAGGTAGTTCTGCAGGTGCAATTACGGCATTACATATGGCATATTTAGACGATGCCTGCAAGATCTCTGATTATTTAAATGAATCGACTATCTCATCTATGGGTGGTCTGGAAGGCACAAGCGGTAGCACAGGCTATTCATCAGATATCCAAGGTGTTGTAAACGGCTGTGGAGCCCTTGCAAGATACAGTTGGATTGAAATAGACGACGTCCCTCTATGTTCCATTCATGGAACAGCCGACGATGTTGTTAAGTACAATAGAGGAGTTGTAGATCCTGGAACTCCCTTAATGTATCTTGATGGAAGTAGAATGCTACATGAAAGAGCCTGTGCTATTGGACTGGAAGAATATTTTTACACTTTTCCTGGTGCGGGACACGTTCCATACATCAGCAACGCATCCATTATGAATACAACAGTTGATTTCATTAGAGATTTCTTAGTGAAACAAATGGGATGTGATGAGGCTATTTTGCAACCAGAGAATGACCCAATGGAAACGGCATTTTTGTACCCAATAAATGATTGTGATGGAAATCCAATAGACGACGAATGTACATCTTCAGGAATCGCTGAAAACAATTCTTTTGATTTGGAGATTTATCCAAATCCGGCTCAAAACGAATTGACTATAAAAAGCGACAATCTTCTAGACAGAATTGAAATTTACAATCTTGTTGGACAACGTATTTATACTAAAAATTATATGCTCAATGAAATCAAGGTCAATCTGTCAAATATCGAATCTGGAAGCTATATTGTCAGAGTGTTTGACAACCAAAATAGAACTTCGAAAGCTCACTTGATTGAAATAAATAAATAGTATTCATGGGGAAAGCTATTGTTTTTCACTTCTTTTTGCTGTTGATATATTCGCATGGTATTAGTCAAACTTTCATAGAAGACTTCGATGACATTAGCAACTTAAGCGATTGGTATTTTCTAAATAATAGCAGCTCCCAAAACCAGAGTTGGCATCAAGGTGACCCTACTCAATTTAGTGCTTACCAAGGGTCATCTAATTCATTTATTGGCGTTGGATATCAAAGTTCTTCTGCTTCTACACCAGTTACTTTAAGTAATTG
>JABJEE010000196.1 GCA_018665005.1 Flavobacteriales bacterium | reverse complement strand
CGTTATACTCCCTCATTTTAAAGGACACGCCTCTGCTCACTTAGGGCACATTATTCAGCATTTGACTAAGGAATTAATGAACGATATTCCTGAGCTATTGATTGTTGTTGGGGATGTTAATTCTACTCTAGCTGGTGCTATCGTTGGAAATAAACTAGGCATTAAATTGGCGCATTTGGAAAGCGGTTTAAGAAGCTATGATCGTCAGATGCCAGAGGAAATTAATCGGATAATAGTCGATGAGCTTTCCGATTATTTCTTCGTCACCGAACAAAGTGGATGGGATAATTTGAAAGAAGATGGAAAAGACATGAATAATGTTTTTTTTGTAGGGAATACCATGATTGATTCGTTGAAAGCTTTTGAAAAAGAGATTCATAGTAAAAAGTTCTCTTTTAATTATGATCAGAGTAAGCCTTATCTTGCTATGACGCTTCATCGACCATCAAATGTGGACAACGAGAAAGGTTTGCTTAAAATATTAGCTCTTTTAAATTATTGTTCTCAACATTTTCAGGTGATTTTTCCAATGCATCCGAGGACGAAAAAGAACATTGACCATTTTAATTTGACGAAGGACTTTGATGATGTCAAAGAAGCCGTTTATACGGACCCATTGGACTATTTTACTTTTCAAAAGTTAATTGCGTGTGCTGATGGTGTAATTACCGATTCTGGAGGTATTCAAGAAGAGACAACTTTCATTGGGGTTCCATGTGTAACCCTGAGAGAAAATACGGAAAGACCTATTACCATTGATATTGGCACCAATGAATTGATGGATTTTGATCCTCCTGGAATTTTGAAAAAATTAATAGAATTGGGAAGTAGAGAAAACCAAGTTCCGCCACTTTGGGATGGTAATGCTACTCAAAGGATTGCTGAAAAGCTAAATGAAATTTATTCAGTCTGATGTATACCATGATTGTAGACGGGGAATACCCAAGTGACATCAGAGTAAGGAAAGAGGCAGAGTCTTTAAGTTTAAGTGGTATAGAAACACAAGTAATTACCAGATGGAAAAGAGGACAGGAGCGTGAAGAAATGATTAATGGAGTAAAGGTTTGTCGCTTGGGCAAACACTATTCCTTTCGGAAGAAGGGATTTAATGATGTTTTGAGTTCAATCTTTTTTTTTGATTTCCTTTTTTACATTCACTTAAAATCATTTTCGATAAAAAATCATTTGGGTTCAATTGTGCATGTGCATGATTTACCATTGGTACGCACCATTCGCTTTTTATTCCCTAATAAATATCTTGTTTTGGACATGCACGAAAATTATCCTGAAATGCTGTTGGCTCTTAAATTGACCCCGAAGTCCTTAGTTAAAAGGATTAAAGATCGTTTGTTCTTCTCATCAAAAAGATGGAAACGACATGAGAAAAAAGCAATTCAATTACCTGATCATATTATTGCAGTTGTAGCAGAGATGAAAGAGAAAATAATGAGAGAATATAATATTCATTCAGAGAAGATCTCCGTAATCTCCAATTATGAAAAAAATGATTTTCAAACCGTAAACAATGAAGATGATTTTGTCTTTAAGAAAGAAGTGTTTTATCTCACCTACGTAGGAGGGATAGGTCCTGTGCGCGGTTTGGAGGTTGGTATTGATTCGGTTTCAGTTTTGTCAACATCTGAATATGATGTTCAAATGATTATTATTGGCTCTGGGAATCCATCATATATTGACAGCTTAAAAAAGCGAGCAGGAGATAAAGACATCTCTGATAAAGTGCACTTTTTAGGTAGGAAACCTTTTGAAAAAATTGGATACTATATACACAAAGCAGGTGCGAACATTATTCCTCACATTAAAAATGCGCATACAGATCACACCATTCCTCATAAGCTATTTCAGATCATGATGTCAAAATCGCCGTTATTGGTTAGTAACTGTAAGCCATTTAAAAGAATAATTGGTGATAGTGATGCTGGTTTTGTTTTTGAAGCAGGAAATGTAAAATCTTTTGTCGCTCAGGTTCGGTTGATGATAGAAAATAGACCATTAGTCGAAGAGCGAATACAAAAGTCATTTGATCTTGTTAAAAACGACATGAATTGGGACGATGAGGCCATCAAGCTTGAAGAACTTATTAATGAATTAAAAAAGGATGCTGCAAGAATTAATTAAACAATGTGATAAAGGGATTTTTCGTGTAAATCGAATGTATCTTAAAAGTCGAGGTGAGAATGGCTATTGGTTATATAGATTGTTACGTCCGATACT
>JABJEE010000195.1 GCA_018665005.1 Flavobacteriales bacterium | reverse complement strand
ATAGTAATTCATGTCTAAATACATGTTATCGAAAAGAACGCCCCGATAACCGAATTCGATACACTTTACTTTTTCAGGTTCAATCGGGTCCAAACTAAAATAATCAAGAGTGTCTGCATTTTCAGAATAATAGAAATCCCTTAATGATTCGATGGTCACCAAAGAATCATATCCATTTATATTTCCAACCAGAATGGCTCTACCCACATTGTAATACATGTATTGATTGAGTAAAGTTGGGTTTCTAATGGCAGCTGAAAAAGTTCCTCGCAAAGTGTGCTTTTTGTTCGGTTGCCAAATTAATGAGACTGCAGGTGATGGTAAAAAATTAAAATTCTCGTTTTTGTCAAGACGAATAGTCGCTTTTGCTATCCATTTTTCATCATCAAACTTTTTTTCAATACCGCCATATACTCCAAATTCTTTATTTACAATTCTTACTCCATTTGTATCACTAAATAAAGAACCTTGAGATCTCGGGTTATAAATTCGTCCATTACCACCAATAGTAATCTTCGCGAAATCGGTATCAAATATTTTTTCTCCATGCAAATGATACAAAGCTGATTGATCTTGAATCCTTGACCCGCCTTCTAAAAAAGAGGTTTTACTTGTTATGTCATTTAAAAGAGAATCAAATCGTACCGTTCCTGGTTCATAGAAATCTGACATACTCCAATTTTCGTATTCGCTGTTTGCGTAATTTGCTGCTTCCTGATGCCAAACATACATGGAGTCAGGATTGGCAGAAACAACCGCATCAATAGCATCGATGTCAAATGGGACTCCTAATTGTGGTTCCCAAACTACGTTCTCATCCAAAGCTCTTACCCGATCAACTACATTTGAAGACCAATATTGACGATACCTTTCACTCCAGTCCCAATCTTCACCAGCCGCATCCTGTAAAAGAAATGCTGTCAAAACCGCATCATAAGAATTTCCGGCGTCCTCATTTGTCGCGTATGCCCTTATAAAAAAGTCATTCTTCTTTCTTAGTTCTAATCTGTTTTGAAAAAACAAAATGTCTTTTAAACTAAATCTATTATCACCTTGATAAACCGTTGTTCCTGTTCCAAAATTTGAAGCTAGAACTACCTCTAAATCAGGGTTAATCAGATAATGAAGTGCCGCAGATGCCTTTAAGTTCTTTGTGTCGTAATCAACGATGTCTCTCTCCCAGTAACCTGTTCTGTGCCAACGGCCTAAACCAGGTGTTTGCCATTTTGCTTGATTATCCAAAGCATTATTGATGTTTGGTGATAAATTTTCATCACCATATTTGTTGACGGCGTCATATCCACCAGGGTTGTTTCTATCTGTATCCAATCCCTCGACAGGACTTGAATTGTTGGCTTCCCAGTCATTGGCTGACAAGTAGGAAAAGTTAACCTTGAAAGCGAATTTATCTTCTCCCGCTTTGTTTTGAAAGGCCTTGGCATATCGAAATGAATACTCATTAAGTAGTCGCTCACCACCTTTAACGCTCGCACTAAACCCTTGAAACTTAAATGGGTTTTTAGTATACATACTGATCACGCCATTAAAGGCATTTGGCCCAAAGAATGCCGAGCTGGCACCGGAGATCACTTCAACTTTCATCAAATCTAATTCTGAGGCACCTAAAAAATTTCCTAAAGCAAAATTTAATCCGGGAGAAGCATTATCTACACCATCAATTATTTGAAGTGTTCTAACCGGGGAAGTACTGTTAAAACCTCGTGTATTCACGACCTTAAAGCCAAGACTTGCTGATGTCAAATCCACACCTTTCATATGGCTTAACCCCTCATAAAAGTCAGTAGATGGTGTTTGCTGTATGTCGCTTAAAGACATGGTTTCGATAGACAATGCCGATTCTTTTTCTTTATCGCTTGCAAAGCTTCTTACATTAATCTCTTCAAGGTTTAACGTTTTATCCGTTGATAGGCGAATCACAATGGGTTCAGAGGTGTTATCAATTGTTGTTTCGACATCAGTATATCCCAAATAAGAACTGATTAATGTCACAGGAAGCTGCGCTTGAATTGATATGGTAAAAGAACCTTTATCATCAGTAAAAGCACCAGCATTCAAACCTTTAACCTTGATTTTTGCACCATCCATGGGCGCACTGGTATAATCGTCAATAATTTTACCCGTAAGAGTCAATTGAGCTGTCATACTGAATGACAAACACACAAAAAGGAAGCAACTTAATTGTTTAAAAAAAGGAATCATATCTAATCGTTCTTTACAGACTTGTTAAATATAATAAATAAAGACTGAGTTTAACGAAAGGAAGCTCCCTCGAAAATACAAATCTCATTAACTAGAAAGGTAATGCTCTAATTAACAAACTCCCCAATCAATAAATCACACCAAACAATCGTTTATAAAAAAGTTACTTCGCCATTTTCAACATGATAAACGGCACCAACTATTTTAATTTTTCCTTCTTTT
>JABJEE010000194.1 GCA_018665005.1 Flavobacteriales bacterium | reverse complement strand
TTAAGAATATTGATGGAAGAGCGGCATGCGAATTCCCAATACTGTATTACCTTACCTCTATTATTTATTTGCTTCTTGGTAAAAAGCTATTTCTTTTAAAATTTATTCACCTACTTATATCATTTACAGGCTTGTTCTATGTTTATCGATTGTCTTACTTGATCTTAAAAGACCAGATATATCCCATCCTAATCACTCTTTTTCTTTGCACATCAACGGTTTTTAACTTTTATGCGTTTAATTACCTGCCCGATGCACCTGCATTAGGTTTTGTTTTTATTGCTTGGTTTTATGCTTTTCAGTTTTCTCAAAATGGAGAAAAAACAGCATTGGTAAAGACTTTTGTTTTCTTTACTCTAGGAAGCTTAATTAAAGTAACTTATCTAATTAATCCTATAGCCTTTATTGTATACTTTGTTTATCTTCAGATTTTTCAAAAACAAGCCGTCGGAGCACTTCGGTATAATGCGTCAATATTTAAATGGGGTGCAATCAACCTCCTTCTTGTACTCAGTTGGAATGCCTACATGTTGTATTATAATCAGCAATATGATTCTCACTCATTTAATACTACTGCACTACCTATTTGGGAGCTAAACAATCATAATATTGCACTTACCTGGGATTACATGATGAATTTTTGGTACTCCTCCTACTTCGCGCATTCCTCTTTTCATTTTTTATTGATATTGTTCATTTTTCAAATTATATACATCAAAAAAAGCAATTACAACCTCTCCTTACTAACAGGATTCATGTTCATTGGATCACTTTCTTTTGGCTTATTATTTTACGCTCAATTCAAAGATCACGATTACTACTTTTTAACATTTATGCCACTCATCATTCTCTTACTTATTAGTGGAATCAATACATTCAAAAACATATGTACCGAAAGGAAATACCATTTATTAGTTAAAGCCATTCTTCTTTTGATTATTGTAGCAGGAATTAATTACTCCAAAAACAAGCTTGAGGATCGTTATCTGATAGAAATGAATATCTACTCTCAAACAGGTTTGCTTATAGATGAAAATAGAAATGCAATTGATGAATTAAATATCCCAAAAGACGCCAAAATCATATTGGCCCCTGAACCTTCTCAAAACGGAGGGTTATTTTATATTGATAGAATGGGATGGACTATTTCATCAATAAAAGAAGTTTCTTCTGAAAAGATCCGTTCGCTAAAGCATAAAGGGGCTGAATACCTCATTCTTACCGAGCAAAACAACTTGACAATAAACAAAATTGAACATGAAGGAAAAATCATTTTAAGAAATAATGATTTAATGGTATTTCATCTCCAATAAAACACTAGAAAAATTCATTACACTTTTTTTCGGTATTTTTAGCCACCTTAAATTTTTAAACAAAATTATTATGAAGAATATTTTAGTAGCGTTATCGCTTTTTGTAGGCATGTTTGTTCATGCAGACGAAGGAATGTGGTTCCTTATGTTTCTGGATCGTTTAAACCAACGTGATATGGAAAAAATGGGGCTTCAGCTCACATCCGAAGAAATCTATAGCATTAACAATTCCAGCCTAAAAGATGCAATTGTTCAATTCAATGGAGGATGTACCGCCGAACTCGTTTCAAGTGAAGGTCTTGTCCTCACGAACCATCACTGTGGATACAGTGCAATTGCCGAGCTTTCTACTCCAGAAAATGATTATTTAACCAATGGCTTTTGGGCAGGTAATAAACAAGAGGAAATGAAACCAAATTCTCTTTTTGTACGCTTTTTCGTTCGAATGGATGATGTTTCTCAACGAATGCTTGGTGTACTGAACGATGAAATGTCTGAAAAAGAAAGAAATGAGGCTATTAAAACCGAAACCGCTAAAATAGAAGAAGAAAATAGTGAAGATGGAAAATACGTAGTGAGTGTGCGTTCATTTTTCCAAGGAAATGAATACTACTATTTCGTATATCAGGATTACACAGACGTAAGACTTGTTGGCACACCTCCGGCAAGTGTAGGTAAATTTGGTGGCGACACAGACAATTGGGAATGGCCTCGACATACCGGAGACTTCTCTATGTTCAGAGTTTATGCTGACTCAGATGGAAATCCAGCAGAATATTCAACGGATAACGTTCCTTTAAAGCCGAAACATCACCTTCCTGTAAATATTCAAGGAATTGATAAAGATGATTTTGCCATGATTCTCGGTTATCCAGGTAGAACCAACCGATGGCTACCAGCTGGCGGAATCGATCAAAATGTGAAATTCGCTTACCCAGCTTGGGTTGAAGCTTCTAAAAAGGCTATGGATGTAATGAAAAAGTACATGGACAAGGACAATGGTGTGCGATTGAATTATGCCTCTAAATATGCTGGTGTAGCCAACTATTGGAAAAACCGTCAAGGAATGATTGATGCTTTGACGAAGTTTGAAACCGCAAATTCAAAAGCCAAAAATGAGGCTAAATTTGACAAGTGGACAAAAAAGAAAATGAACGCTAAGTATTCTGGTGTTATTAAAGACATTAACGACTATTATGCCTTAACAAACGATAAAGCCAGACATGACAACTACCTAAGAATGGTCTTTAGAGGGTCTAAATTTGCAACGATTTCTCGAAGCTTAGGAAGAGTTTTAACTCAATATGCAGAGGACCGCAGTAATCTTGACCTTGTTTATAATGGTATTGATGATTTCATCGCAACATCGGACCTGAATTTGGAAATGGACATGCTTAAAGAAATGCTTACTTTATATGCAGGAAAGGCCAACTATACACTTCCTGAAACCATTGATGAGTATTCCAATGAAAGCTCTTTAGATTTATATTTAGAATCAATCCTTGAGCTTAGTATTTTCACTTCAGAAAAACGATTAAATGCTTTTATAACCGTTCCAAGTAAGGAGTTGTTAGAGAATGACCCTTTAATGGTTTTATCAAATAAGTTGATCGCTCACTACTTCTCAAGCGATAGCAAAATTGATGAAGCAAAAGATAAATTTGACCGTGCATACAGAATGCTCGTTGACGGAATGAGAGAGTCAGGCTTGAGTCCGGTTATATACCCTGATGCCAATTCTACCTTGAGGTTAACGTATGGAAAAGTAAGTCCATTACCAAAGGACCCTAGAAATGATGCAAAAGAAAACTATTACACTACCCTAAAAGGTACTGTTAAAAAGTTTGTTGAGGACGATCCCGAATTTGATCTTCCACAAGGTCTTATAGATTTGTATGAATCAAAAGATTTTGGCCCTTATGCAGATGAGGATGGATATATGCCAGTGAACTTCTTAACCAACAACGACATTACTGGCGGAAATTCTGGTTCTCCAGTGCTTAACGGAAAAGGTGAGCTAATTGGCTTGGCGTTTGATGGAAATATTGAAGCAATGGCAGGAGATGTTATCTTCGACAACAAACTTCAAAAAACCATTAATGTAGATATCCGATACGTGCTTTTCCTGATTGACAAATACGCTGGTGCAAAGCATATTGTAGAAGAAATGACGGTAATTAAATAATTGAATTACACTCGACTAAAAAGCTCTGCTATGCAGGGCTTTTTTTAATTATAGATGTCTGAAAGCATAGAAATATGAAGAAGAGCTTTTCCTATTTCACTTTCTAAAAGCTCATTATGAAAAGTTGAGGACCCTATTCCATTAAGTAAAACTGAATAGATCTTTCCAGACTCATTCTTTTTATCATTATACATCAGCTTGATTATTGCTTTTGTATCCTCATCAGTGAATTTAATGAATGGATATACTCTGGTTAATACCTGCTCTATTTGCTTATACTCATCTTTAGAAAGCTTACCCTTATCCATTGATAAATAGGCTTCAGCACACATTCCTAGAGCAACGGCATGTCCATGAGAGATCGGAACAGATTCTAAAAAAAAACCTTCAATAGCATGTCCTACCGTATGTCCAAAGTTTAATAATTTTCGTTCTGCTTTTTCATATAGATCACCATCTACGATATCAACCTTAATTTGTATGCATTTTACAATAACATCCAAATCAGAAAAATCCTTTTCCTTAGAAAAATCTTTAATCTCTTCAAACAATACCTTGTCTCTTATTAGAGCGTATTTTAACATCTCGGCATAACCATTATAAAACTCCGCTTCCGGTAACGTTCCCATGAAAATCGGATCGACAAAAACACGCTTCGGAGCCGTAATCGTTCCAAGCTGATTTTTATATTGATTCAGGTCTATTCCATTTTTGCCACCAATAGAAGCATCAATCATGCCCAATAAAGAAGTTGGAATGTGAATAAAATCCATCCCTCTTTTGTATACAGAAGCAAGAAATCCACCCGTATCTGTAACTACTCCTCCACCAAGATTCAAAACCAAATCTTTACGACCGAACCCGTATTCTGAAAACGCATTCCAAACTTGCATGCAAACCTCCATTACCTTATTCTCTTCCCCTACCGGAAGAAGAATAATTTCAGATTTTTTTAATTGAGGAAAAGTTGTTATTAAAAACTCCAAACAAAGATCATGTGTGTTTTGATCAACAATTACAATGATACCCCTGTCGGAATAACTTTCGAGAATCTTTTCAAGTGAAGAATCTGCTATATTACCTACCTCAACATCCTGAATTGGACTAGAAATTACTCTCATTTTCTAATAAAAAATTGATTCAAATATACTGAATATTCAAACTGAATTTCATTATATGTAAAAACGCATTATTTTTACACGGTGTTAAATTTCAATGATACAAATATAGCCTTCAAAGTTAAATCCAATACTGATTTAAAGAGAGCCTACTGGCTGTTTCGCATAATCGGCTCTCCTTTAGTCGTTAAGCTTGGGAAAATATTTATGCTTATCGCTTTAAAACTAAGATTACCCGTGAGTTTCATAGTTAAAAGAACCATTTTCAAACAGTTTTGCGGAGGCGAAACCATTGCAGAGTGCTCACAGACAATAGCCACACTCGGGAAATACAGAGTAGGAACGATATTAGATTATTCTGTAGAAGGAAAAATTCAGGAAGATGACTTTGACCAAACCACAAAAATCATTATTCAAACGATAGAAAAGGCTGCCCAAGAAAAAAACATTCCTTTCGCGGTATTTAAAATTACTGGAATAAGTAAATTCTCATTACTAGAAAAGGCATCTATTGATGTCAATCAACTATCTAACATTGAGGCTATCGAGCTAGAAAAGGTGAAAAATAGAATTGACAATATTTGTTCAGCAGCAAAAAAACAAAATGTACCTATATTTATTGACGCAGAAGAAACCTGGGTTCAAGACATAATCGACCAATGGGCTTTCGATATGATGCTTTTATATAACAAAGAGAAATGTATTGTCTACAACACCATTCAGATGTATCGACATGATCGATTGGATTTTTTAGAGGATTGTCTTAAAAGGGCTAAAAAATCCAACATCTCATACGGTATAAAACTCGTGAGAGGTGCATATATGGAGAAGGAAAGAAGTCGAGCAAAAGAAATGGAATATTTATCTCCTATTCAAATAGACAAAGAATCTACCGATCGTGATTATGATTTGGCACTAGACTATATCTTGAAAAATATTAATTATTTATCGCTAGTTGCTGGGACTCATAATGAAGATAGTTCTAAAAAACTTGCCATGTCATTGGAAAAACACAATCTGTCTAAAGATGACTCTAGAATATTTTTCGCTCAGCTCCTAGGGATGAGTGATCACATTTCTTTTAACCTTGCTGATAACAACTATAATGTTGCAAAATATGTTCCTTTCGGACCCATTAAGGAAGTCATGCCTTATCTTCTAAGAAGAGCTGACGAGAACACTTCCGTAGCTGGACAAACAGGACGAGAATTGGGCTTAATTAAGTCAGAGCTGCAAACCAGAAAGGCTAATTCGAAACTTTAACCAGTTTTATCAAAGCCTCTTCAATTCGGGCATAGTAAAAACCATCGTTGAATACTGAAAGGTCAATAACCCCATTTTTGAAAAGAACACTTTCGGAAATCAAATGACCCAATGCGTCATAAACACGAATACTTTTAGGCAGCTGAGAGTTAGATTTAAACAAGAATTTTCCTTTTGATGGATTAGGGTAAATTCGCATTTCTCCCGTAATAATTTCAGGTACTCCCACCAAGGTATCAATCGTGTAATAATCCGCTGTTAAAGGAAATGAACCATCAGGACCTGATTTAAATAAAAACATATTACTTCCTCCACTCATCGGGTAAGTGGTTTGCCCTACGGCTATAAATCCTCCGTCACTTGTTTCTAATATTTGACCCGTACGATCCAAGCCCGCATTATTGATTGTAGAGAAATTATTCATCCATACCAAGCTATTCGGTGTGTAATAAGATAAATACACATCATAATCATCTTGGAAAGTAAATTGATTGATTTTTCGTTCTCCGGCAACTGGCATATTAACGTTTGATATATAGCAAATTTCATCTCCTATGTGATTACGGATCTCACTCACATCAAGCTCTGTTTTCTCATTAAGAACATTACCATCAAAATCAATTACTGCAGAATACTGGTCATGATCCTCTTCCGTCAATTTTCTACTACCCATAACATAGACTTTATCGTTACCTAACGAAACATCATTTATGGCATATTCGCCCGATAGATTGCCTAATGTTTTGAACCACAAAATATCACCAGCCATATTTAACTTCATTAAAAAACCTTTAGTTATAAGTGAATCACTAGAATAATATGAACCACCGATTATAAATAGACTATCCTGAACACTTGTTATTGAGCTTGCCTCTGCAGATTCATAAGCAGAAACGGTTTGAGACCACAGCTCATCCCCGTTGGTATCCATTCGCACCATGAAAAGTTTTTTATTGGCATCCGAAGCGCTTTGAGAATATCCTACCATAAAGATTGAAGTATCATTTCCAAACACAGCATCATTGAAAAATTCCCAAGACGAATTGATTCCAAAGCTTTTTTGCCATATTTCATTTCCAAATTCGTCCGTGTGTAGAACCAATCCGTTATAATCACCATTACCAATGGAATTGGTGTAACCAATCGCAAAAACTCCAACAGATTGATTATAAAGGACCCTGCTGGCACCATCAGATTCAAATCCACCGTATTGATTGCTCCAATCATATGTTCCGGCACTATCAACCTTGAGCAATACCATCTGTGTGCTTCCGCCCCAACTTGTACTTGAGCCACAAATTAAAAACGACGAATCAGTATATTCCGCAACTCCCTTTCCAATATCAAATCCATTGCTTGAATACAATTTATAAAATTTGGATTGCGCAAAATAACCGGCAGAAATAAAAATGAAATAAATAAATAATATTAGAATGCGCATGACAACTTAATTATAATTGACTCCCCTGATTTATTGAATAAATTTTCGGATGCAATACCCAAATTGAAATGGTTAAAATTAAAGGAGGAATACATTCCCCACCTTAACTGTGAAAAACCACCATAACTCGTTTGCGCTCCTAACCTACACCATTTAGACGCCTTGAAATCCAATCCAGCAAATAGCATGGGTACATAAGCATTATTTAAATACCCTCTAAACCCAAAAAAACCTTGAAATTGATTTGATGAATTATAATCTACAAGCTTTGTAAATTGAAACATAGCTGGTAGCATTACTAGAGAACCTTTTGTAATAATCGTATCACTCAAATCAGTCGCGACCTGATCGGGATTGCTAAAAATTGTTTCGGAATTAATAAGATCATTGATTTGATAGCTTCCTACAGATATTTCCCCATTTGATAAATAATTTTCAGTATTGTTTAAATAGGCAAATCCTAAATTCCGTAAGACAAGCTGAAAATGAACATAATCCTTTTCGTTCTTTTTCATTTTAAATCGATAGTCTATGTCAACAGCTAATCCAAACCCCTTGTAATAATTAGACTCCAGGGACCTCACACCTTCTCCTGAGAGAAGAAATTCTAATGAATCGACATCCTGGCTTTGATACAAATAGCCTTCATTAATCAAACCGTTCAAATAATTATTTACACCAATTAAATTTAAAGTAAATGATGATTTGCTTTTTTTATTTAACCATCCAATTCCAACTTTTTGAAAGGTCATACTGTTAAATTGACTTCCCGTAAAATAGGCCGTATCTCCCGTAAACATATCGTTTCCGTAAAAAGCCATGTCAAACAAATCTTTTGAATAGATCAGCGAAGAAAAATTATAAATTCCAGCTTTTATAACCAGTCCTTTTAAGGAATCTTTAAATAGATTTATTTTATGGTTGTTATATACCATTTCAGTATTTAAATCTATACCAAATCTATTGATCTCATCATGACGATTACTTGAAGATAATTTCATTGATTCATCTATTACGCCCCCGTAAAAAAAAGATTTTATAATGTCTTTCCCCATTGAAGTGGATTGGTAATCCCCTACTCCAGAAATACTTATTTCATGATGATTAACATTAATGTTTGTATCCTGAACCAAGGGCAACATGGATTGAGAATAAGTCAGCAAGGAAACCGAAATAGCTATTATAGAATTAAGTGTCCTCATCATGGTATACTATTCAATGTTTTCACTTTCAAATTAGATTTAAAAAACAGATATGCGTTACTCGGGATGCTTTGAATTATGCCCGGAGCGGTATTAAATTCTGCCACTAAAACAACGTTTTTAATCAAGTCAAAATCATTTAAAATTTCATAATTCAGAAACACCTCAATTACGGATTCATTTTTCATGAGGTTTTCTTCATTGTCCATAAAACCCAACAAAGAAGACTGTATGGTTTCTATATCGTTGATATCATATAATACCGAACCACCATTATCCAAAAATTGAAGACTTAAGTTTCCTGAAATCGGGAAAGAATTTACCGCCTTAATATGAAGCGTTGCTTCTTTGGCCTCTATAAGGTTTTCAACGATATCGGAGCTAAGGTTAACTTGAACCGTATCCACAATGACTAAACCATTTGACTCAAGTCCGAGAGGGAATTCTGATTTCAATTTTATTCTTAATTCACTATTTGGAAAAATCTCATTAAATGAACCTGTAGCTGCGCCAAATGGATTCATTTTAACCTCAAAACCCAAACTGTGCGTATGACCGAGATTTTCAATGTAATTCGTCATATTGCTATTTGAATTGTCTAAACCTATAAGATGATTACTCGGAGTTAGTGTAGACCAAGCTCCTGTTGCAGGTGAAATAAGCTGAGGGTTTCCGATTAATGCAGAGTTAAGTGAAATGGTAGTATTAAATGAATTGGTGTTTTCTAGAATCGAGATTTCTGTACTAAACGGGATTTTAGTCCCATTTGTAATCTCAACATCAATGGGTACTTCATCCAAATCAATATTTCCTGAAACAATTTGATTCAATATCGGAATATTAAAAGTAGACGTATCAGAAAACACCTGCTCTCCAAAATAACCTTGGGCATAATCGATACTCAGATTTTTAATTTTTGCTTCAACTTCAAAAACATCAGACGTAGTTATCGGCACTGCTTCACCGTTTGGATCGCTCATGATACTTAATGAGGTTTGTAAAATATTAAACCCTGAGACATTAACAGAACCGGTAATATCTTCGCCTCTAAGATCTATAGCATAGCCATCCAAAACAATCTGTTCGTTGGCCACAGCAGGAATTTCAGTAGTCCCGGCATTGATAAAAAAGGTATGCTCCAAGGTTAAGCCGTCTTTTACAACCCCAGGCATTTGAAGAGTGTAATAAGCACTTGTTCCAATTGGATTAAAAACCTTTAAATCAATTTGACCAGAAGAAACGATTATTTTTTTAAGCTGAACATCAGGGACTGATAATTCATGAGCTTCTACTTCATTATAGAACGTAAACCCTGGAGGAACGCTACCAATACCTATGGTTGGACTAAATGTTTGAGAAATAGTCGTGTCAGGAATAAAAAAGAAATCATTGAGAGAAATATCAAGTAATTCACGCTCGAAAACGACCAAATAATCACTTGAGGTTGAATTATCTAAAGTACTATCATTGTGAAAGTTATAAAAGTTTAAAGTGTCAGTTACGAATGGGATAGACCAATCCGTTTCCCAACGAGTCACTTCTTTTTTACAAGAAAAAAATACACTTAAAAGAATAAGTATAATACAGACATTTAAACAAGGGTTAACTATTTTCACGCGCTTTCAATAACCGTTGCGTATCCTTGACCTACGCCAATACACATCGTTACTAAAGCATAACGACCATTATTACGTTTTAGTTGCCGTGCAGCAGTGAGTAAAATCCTTGCTCCTGACATTCCGAGTGGATGACCTAGAGCTATAGCACCACCATTAGGATTAATACGAGGGTCCTTATCGTCAAGTCCTAGCTCGCGACTACATGAAAGCACCTGAGCAGAAAAAGCTTCATTCATTTCAATCACATCCATATCGTCAAGAGTAAGCCCTGCTTGTTTTAAAGCCTTTTGCGAAGCATATACGGGACCAATCCCCATTATTCTAGGCTCTACACCTGCAACGGCCGCAGAAACGATTCTAGCCAATGGTTTCATTGAATTAACACGAACAGCATTTTCAGATGCAATTAAAAGCGCTGCAGCTCCATCATTTAATCCTGATGAGTTTCCGGCTGTTACACTGCCCTCTTTTTTAAATACTGCTCTCAAGCCACTTAATGAATCAATAGATGAATTTGCACGAGGGAATTCATCATAACCAAAAATGATAGGATCTTTTTTACGCTGCGGTATGGAGATTGGTGCTATTTCATCATTGAAAAAACCGGACTGTTTAGCTATTTCAGCTTTCTGCTGAGACCATAAGGCAAACTCATCTTGAGATTCGCGAGATATATGGAATTTTTCAACAAGATTTTCGGCAGTCACTCCCATTCCATCTATTCCATACATTTCTTCCATTTTCTTATTGACAAATCGCCAACCAAAAGAAGAATCATGCATTTTCGCATCTCTTCCATAAGCAGAGGAAGTTTTTGAGATAACCCAAGGCCCTCTAGTCATGTGTTCCACTCCACCAGCAATATAAACTTCTCCTGCACCATCTTTAATCGCTCGGCTCGCATTAACAACGGCTGCCATGCCCGAGGCGCAAAGTCGATTTACGGTTTCTCCTCCTGCCGAAACAGGTAATCCTGCAAGTAAACTCGCCATACGAGCAATATTCCTATTGTCCTCTCCTGCCTGGTTTGCACACCCCATCAGTACATCTTCTACCTGATCAAAATCAAAATCTGGATGTCGTTCCATTAAACTTTTAATTGCAAAAGCAGCAAGATCGTCCGCTCTAACTGGTGCTAATGAT
>JABJEE010000193.1 GCA_018665005.1 Flavobacteriales bacterium | reverse complement strand
GTCTCTGTATATGTCAAATTCGTTTGGTGGACCAGACGCTCCAACAAACTGAGTCCATACTGCACCGTTGTCGTGTGATACATGCATACTCAATAAATTGCTATTCGTTCTTACCGCATACATGGAATACATATCATCACTATTCTTCTCTTTTGAAATTGAATATTCTATACGATTCGCTCCGGCTGGAACCTCATTGTTAGTTGCAGATCCTGAGCGATCGACAAAATCATCACCCCCATCCGTAGACACATAAGTTTTATTTGATTGAAAAGATGCCAATACCACTTCAGCATCACCAGAAATCTTGAGAGCTTTACATACTCCTGTTACGTCTGATTGTATTTCAAAATTTGTCCCGTCCCAAGTTCTTATTCCTGCATTCGTAGCCATCCATACTTTATTTTCAACATCAGAACATACGACTTCAGTACAATTTGATGTTCCAGGAATTTTGGCCCATGTATTTCCAAAATCGGATGAATACCACACACCATTTCCGTTCCAACCTTCGTTGTCTGAACCTGTAGCCACATAAAGTGTACCATCTATGGTTTGAGTCATACTCGAAATGTTAGGACTAGCTCCTTGTTCTATAAAGGAAGAAACTCTACCCCAGGTATCCGCTCCATCATAAGACGCGAACAACCCTCCTGAAACTCCTCCTGCCCACAAACGATCGTTCCAAGTGCGATCTACACAAATCGCTCTTGTTCTACCACCAATGTTATCGGGGCCTTGAGAATAAAATGACATCGTTTTGGTTCGAGGTAATCGTCTCAAATCTTGCTCAATAGAAGCCAGCTTTTCTGCTGTAATGCGTTCTCCAGTTTCTTCGTCAATGTACCTTGCATTAATCCACTCAAGAGCTTCATTTGCATTCTGATTTTTAATAGTTGATAAATCTTTTTTGTCGTAACTGCCTTGAACTGATTCGTTTTTTTGGAAGAATAAAAGAAGTCCTACAACAGATGCAACCATCACAGAACCAATAATATAACGTATTTTCATAATAATTGAATAAATAAGTTTAGTGTAAAATCACTGCAAAATAATGAATTAATATCAGTTAATTAACATAAATTTAAGAAAGATTGTTCAAGAAAAAAAAAGAAATTTTGTCTCTTTTATCACCATAACCAAGATGTCTCTCAAAAGAGATGTTTTTCGGCTCTGTAAGAAGACCTCACCAACGGACCACTTTCAACGTATCTAAAACCCATTTTCAGACCCATTTCTTTATATTTTAAAAAACTTTCGGGCGTGATGAAATCACTTACTGGCAGATGTTTAGGAGTCGGCTGTAAGTACTGACCTAAAGTAAGAATATCAACGTTAACGTTTCGAAGATCTTCCATCGTTTCTATTACCTCTTCTTCAGATTCACCGAGACCCAGCATAACACCTGATTTCGTTTTCATTCCTCCCTTTTTTAGTCTAAAAAGAAGCTCGAGACTTCTGTCATATTTGGCCTGAATACGCACTGCTTTGGTCAATCTTCTTACCGTCTCAAGGTTGTGTGAAACAATTTCAGGTGAAACATCAATTATACGCTGTAGATTGTCCCATTTCCCTGCAAAATCAGGAATTAATGTTTCAAGTGTAGTTGTAGGAGAAACCTTTCTAATATTTTCAACAGTCTCTACCCAGATTGTAGAACCGCCATCCATTAAATCGTCTCTATCAACAGAGGTAAGTACAGCATGTTTAACCTTCATGAGCTTAACACTTTCGGCAACACGCTTAGGCTCCTTTAAATCCACTGCATTCGGCCTTCCCGTTTTTACAGCACAAAACCCACATGAGCGGGTGCAAATATTCCCTAAAATCATAAACGTTGCGGTTCCTTCGCCCCAACACTCCCCCATATTCGGACAACTTCCACTTTCACAAATGGTATGAAGTTTATGTTCGTCAACAAGCTTACGCACCTCTCGATAACTTTCGCCTGTAGGTAGCTTTACCCTGAGCCATTTGGGCTTGCTTATTTTTCTTCGGATGTCCTGTTGATTTTCCATCGACTAATTTTTTAACTCAACAAAGTTATCTAAGTTCTGTTTCAAGACCGCCCTTTCGGCTTGTAATTTTATTAGGTTTTGACCTTTGACTTTGTGAATTTTAAATAAACGTAACCAAAAAGTCAAAGAATTATGAAAAATAAAACCAAAAAATGGAATACCTAAAAAATACAAAACAGACAAGGGCCAACCCATGAGAGGTGGCAAGAATAATAAAACCACTAGATTCACCGGGCCAGCAATAAATATCATCATTATCAATTTTGTTGACCCCCAAAAAACATCTCTACGGAATTTTTTTTCTACAAAATGTCGAATAGGAAAATAAAACAGTGAACAATGAATGAATCCTAAAATCGCAATGGGAAAAGACAATATTTGCAATAAATATTGACTCCCACTTATAGGATTCCTCATGGAATCAAAGAATAAATCATCGGAAATCCCGTTGTCGTTTAATTTCTTGAAATAGGTATCAATATCACGTTTAATGTCATCCGTCAAATTCATTGAACCCTCGTTTATTTTAATGGCTAGATTTGAAGAATAGTTCCAGCGTTCACTTAGGTTAGGACGATTATAAAAAGTATCAACCATGCCTTTACGCTGGATCATCATTATCTTTTCATGATATTCGGTGTTTTCAATTTCGTCAACATGTGTAAGCTCATTTTTTAAAACGTTTTGAATTTCCAAAGTGAGTTTTGAAATTACTTTTGAAGGATTCTCTAAATATTCATCTTTAAACTGGTTTAAAAGTATGGGCTCTGAATTCTTGATTAGTACATCACTCCCAAATCTTGAAGGATTACTGTAATTACATCCAATAGCTGCAATATAAATCTCTTCTTTCCAATCACAAGCTTCCAGTGTGGTAAAACCAATACGTAAAGCCCCTTTTTTGAGGGATTTCAATCTTCTTACAAATTTGTCATCTGTAACTCCTTCACCAAAAATCAATAAACTCCGATTTCGCAAAAGTGTTTCCGTACACTTCCTAAAAACCTCGTTGTTTTTTTCTTTTGTATTTACTCCATCTCTCTGCCTGTATATGGGTAACATATGCGCAGTCCAAAATATGGGTTTAGTAAATGAGGTAAAAACATCTGATCTTGTTAAAAAGTATACCACTGAACGATTAAACGCTGCGATTACCAGTGGATCCATAAACGATGCCGCATGGTTACTTACATATATTGTTTTACCATATTTACTTGGTTTATTATGAACTTTGATATTTCTAAAATACAACCTCAAAGTGTAGTTTAAAATATGATACATAAGAAAATAAAGAAACCTCATTTCAAATCATTGGTTTATAAAAGGCAAAAATAACAAATCTCGAATTATAGAATTAACAATATGTATGCTAATAACTTTTAATCACGTTTAAAAATCATTGCTCATCATATTATAATTTTATATAAAAAATTAGAATGAAGACCATTGGCTTGTTTTGTGGCGGATATTCATCTGAATATGAAATTTCAATGAAAAGTGCTCAATTAATATTGAATCACTTTCCTGAAGAATACGAAATATATAAAATAATCGTCTCTAAAAAAGGCTGGTATGGCGAACTATCTGATTCCCAAATGGCATTCGATATGAATTCATGTGAATTGGAATTGCCAAGCGGTAAAAAAACCTTAGATGCGGGAATTATATGTATTCATGGTGATCCCGGAGAAAATGGCAAAATCCAAGCATTTCTCGACTTAAAAGGGATTCCCTATGTCAATAGTGGTTTTGAGTCTTCTTCGTTATC
>JABJEE010000192.1 GCA_018665005.1 Flavobacteriales bacterium | reverse complement strand
TCACCCCTCCATATAATGTGTTATTTACAGAGCTGTCAATATCGAAATTAAATAAAACACCATTATACTCCCATTTTAATTTGTTTGTCTCAGACGGGATAACCTTTGGTATATTTTCGCTCGTATAAAACATACAATAGTTTTTATAAATCTTCATTTTAAATAACGGTGAAAAAAGAAATCTATATTTTTCATCCTCCTTTGTTAAAATTCCCTTGGTTAATAATTTATTTATAAATGAAGTTGCCGGTCCAATTGTAGACACCATTAATTTATACCTAGGCACAATTATTTCTTTTGTCATCTCAACTTCTTGAGTTTCAAAGTTTTCATCAAGCTGTGTCTCAACATATCTTTCAAATACTTTATAAAAACCTCCTTCCTCAAAACATAAATCCCCAGCCCATAAAGCAATAAAATCTTTTATCGGAAAGTTGATTTTTTTAGCAATATTTTTGAGTTTAGCTGCTATTAAATCTTTGGTGTTTACATTTAAATTTTGAAAATTTAGATGTATATCTATCATCCTATCTGAGCTACTAGAGTAATCGATGGAACGGCCATTTTCATTAATCAGAAAGGGTATAGAATCATTCATGACTATGCGGCTTTTTAAATAGAAATCGGTAGAATCACTATCATGGGCTAAAAAAACATGACCAATACCCAAATCATTTAGTTTGTCATTTTTCGCATACATGACAAGATGCTCATTCTTGAAATATGGGTTTGATAATAAGGTTTTCCATGACTTTCTTACTTCCGTAGATGTATTGGATAATTGACCATATATTTCTGAAAAATATTTTCCTTTATAGATTACGGCATATTGTTTTCTTTTGAAAAAAAACAAATCTTCTTCGTTAATCTTAAACACTTGATCTTTACCAATAATCGTGTCAGTCACTTCAAAATCCATGGCAACACGTTCATATGCCTTCTCTAATTTACTTGATTTTAACAAGGGGATAACAAAGCCATAATCGCCTCTGTCGTTAGCAAACAAGTACACCTTGCTTTGAAGATCGATCCCGTATTTTTTAGCCATGGATAGCATGAACTCATAAGTAAGAAACTGACGGGACTTTACATCGTTAAAGACCAAAAGTTCTGAGGTCTCTTTTAACAAGTCAAGAACTTGTATTGTACCCACAACATCCGCTTCTGGAAGAATTAGCTCAATTTTAAAATTTGGATGATCCGAATCACTAAAAGGCCGAATGTAAAGTAGTAATATGAGTAGTACAGCTAAAAGAACAATAATAGATATCTTCTTATACACCGCTGACTTTTATTTAGAAAATATGTATAATGAGTTAATGATATCCAAAAATTGTTTACCCGAATCACCCCCTTGTTCGAAGGAATAGGTCATTTTATATTTGGTATGATCTAACTCAGAATTCCCTGATGTAAGTTCAATTCTTCCTGACTTCCCTTTCATTCTATCGATCACATTTTTTTGTCTTTCGTCTAAAAAATCAAAAGGTATTTTTTGAAATGTTTCATCTAGATCTACACTAGCATACAATACGCCGGACTTCTTGAGACGTTTTATTTTTTTACCTGACAAGGACTTTGCCCCATAACCTTCCAGATTAGACTCGACCAACATTCGATTATTAGATATTATGAATGTGTTTTTATTGCAAATCAAATATACAGGTGTAGCATCTAAAATGGCGTCTTCAACAATCCAATACCCCTCCTTTTTTTGGATACGAGAACTTAACCTTGACAAGTCTTCTAAAATCATTTCAAAAAGGTCAGGTCTTTGTGATGCAAAACCGATTGTGAATACAGGTATTTCTTCCTCTGATTCAATTTCAATTTCTGAATAATCAAAATTTTCTTCATCATAAACATATTCAACTTGGTTAACCTTTACCTTTTCCACTCCATTAAATGAAGCGAACATCCCCCCTTTGTAGGCTCCAAAAAACGATTTTTTATCAACCAATTGATCTAAAAGCTGAATGGCCATAATATTCATAACCATTTCAACATTTTTTTGGCTTTTTAAAATCGGCAAAACAATATCATAAGCCTTCTCATACGCTTTTCTTATGTCAATATTGTAAACAACATAGGCAGGACTATTATCAGGGATATATTTTAAAAACTTCTTATTTATTTTATTGTTATTCATTTCCGAATAAATAGAACCCAACTCCTGACCATAATTTGCATTAACCGTGAAATTTATTTCATTAGAATCAATGCTGAGATCTCCTAACATGATGTTTTCCTTATACAACTCCTTTAAATCATCATTCATTATCGGATACATGGTTTGAAAATACCACAACCCTTGCTCATTTGTAATATTCCTTGAATTGTCAAGATAAAACACACCTTCAGAGCTCCGAGAAACTTGCTGTGCAAATCTTGGATCTTCAGAGTAAAGACTGTTTTTATTTAGAAAAAGATCCGTTAGGACTTCCTCCAAGTTTTTAACTTGTAATACATATAAAATACTATCCCTTATTTCCCAATAATTTTTCTCTAAATCAAAATCACTATTGTAAAGCTTGTGCATATCATCTTCATAAAATTCTTCGGGTTCTTGAAGTAGGTCAAGCTCTAATGAACTTCCAAATGGATTTTCATTACCTCTAGCATACCATATTGAATCCGTTATATCCGTTACAAATTGATCGCGAGGTTCTACTCGAATCAATAAGGCTGCATTGTTTTCAATGATCAGTGTATTAAAAAAAGAAGCATATTTTTCTGCAGAATTAGAAATAAGTCCCTCGGCCTCAAAATCATCAAAAACTTCAAATAAAGCGAGCTTATTACTCACGCCAAATGAAAACCCAGAAACCTCTAATTGATCATTTTTACCGTAAAACACATTGAGCCTTTGATCAAAATCCATACCTGCATCTTTTAATGTTTTACCTTCTGTCGATCCATCAAATAATTCTTGATGAATCTCTTCCATGAAGTCATACTTTACCAATTCATTAAGAGAAATCTTTTTAAGAAGATTGATATTATTGATACTGAAAACTGTCGATGCTTCCTTGGGAACGATGTTTTCACTTTGCTGAGTATAACCAATAAAACAGAGGAAAAGAGGGGGAATTAAAAGTAAAATTTTTGACTGGAACATATTACCAAATTATTCATCGAAAGTACAAATAAATCATCAGTTTCTTGTACTGTCTACATGTATTATATTATCCATAACCTCATGATCATTGAACACTTCAAAAGCACTTTTTCTCAACATAACAGCTCGTTCATTTTTAGATAATTTAGCGGCGGTATTCTCAAAAGAATTCACGCGATTCTCAAACCGCGTTATTGAAGTGTAATTCCCTTTTTTCAACAGTTCAGAATCTTCTGTTTTGATTGTTGGAAGAGACCATTTATTTAAATCTGGCACCTTTCTAACCAATACAGAACCGTTCCAAGTAATCCAGTTGTAAGATATTTCTTCATTTTCTAATTGTGTCAATGTTTCTTTGAGGGAAATTTCAAATCCTCGTTGGAGATTAACTACGTTAGAAAAATCACATTGTATTTTAAATATAAACTGTTGATAATTGGTATCAATAAGAACATTCGATATTCCCTCTTGAGAAGAAAGTAGTCCAGTAAAAACCTCTATTTTTTCCTGTATTTCATTTTTACTCGGAACCTTTTTACCATCAATGCTATCCAAAGCCAAAATAGAATTAAGTTTTACCTGACTTGAACTCAAATTGACTGTATACTTGAATGTTCCTGAACCATCAATATTGAAAGATATATCATCCAATATTTCTAAACACGATGTAGAAACTAAAAGTACAAGTGTAAATAAAAGGTAATTTTTCATTGTCAGAAACAAGCCAAATTTTATACCAAACTAATCAAAAAAACAAAAAGCCATCAAATGATGGCTTTAAGAATATAATGTATTGTGTAAATATAATTTACATCATCCCCGGCATGCCTCCTCCCATTGGGGGCATGGCAGCTGATTCTTCTGGCTGATCAGCAATAACACATTCGGTTGTCAATAACATGGCCGCAATAGATGCTGCGTTTTCTACCGCAATCCTTGTAACCTTTGTTGGGTCTATTACACCCGCTTTGAAAAGATTCTCAAATTTCTCTGTTCTGGCATTGTATCCAAAATCTTTCTTTCCGGCCTTTACTTCTTGCACAATTACAGCACCTTCTTCACCGGCATTTGCAATGATTTGTCTTAAAGGCTCTTCTGCTGCTCTTTTGACAATTGCTATTCCGGTTACTTCGTCATCATTCAAACCGTTGATTTTGTCCAATGATTCAATTGCTCTTAATAAAGCTACACCTCCTCCGGCAACAATACCCTCTTCAACTGCTGCTCGCGTTGCTGCCAATGCATCCTCTACCCGGTCTTTCTTCTCTTTCATCTCAACCTCAGTTGGTGCACCAACATATAATACTGCAACACCTCCAGAAAGCTTAGCTAATCTTTCCTGAAGTTTTTCTTTATCGTAATCCGATGTGGTTGTTTCAATTTGCGCACGAATTTGACCAATTCTTGCTTTAATCTCAGCTTTTTTACCTTTACCATTAACAATGGTAGTATTGTCCTTATCGATTTCTATTTTCTCTGCAGTACCCAGCATGTCAATAGTCGTATTTTCCAGAGTCATTCCTCTTTCTTCCGAAATCACTTGGCCTCCAGTAAGAATCGCGATGTCTTCTAACATGGCTTTTCTTCTGTCACCAAATCCAGGAGCTTTAACAGCAGCTACTTTTAGTGAGCCTCTGATTCGATTAACTACCAATGTTCCCAATGCTTCACCATCCACATCTTCTGCGATGATTAACAATCCTTTACTCGACTGAGCAACTGGTTCAAGAATTGGCATTAATTCTTTCATTGATGAAATTTTCTTTTCACAGATTAAGATCATAGGATCTTCCATTTCCGTAATCATCTTCTCAGTATTCGTCACAAAATATGGTGATAAGTAACCTCTATCGAATTGCATACCTTCAACTGTTTTTACTTCAGTTTCAATACCTTTTGCTTCTTCAACGGTGATGACACCGTCATTACCTACATCTTTCATAGCCTTTGCGATAAGCGCACCAATTGCTTCATCATTATTGGCAGAAATGGTTGCGATCTGCTCAATTTTACTATTATCAGAACCTACCTCTTTTGAAAGTTTTTTAAGGTTTGAGACCACTTCTTTCACCGCCTTATCGATTCCTCTTTTAAGATCCATTGGATTTGCTCCAGCAGCAACATTCTTTAATCCTGCTCCAATAATTGCTTGGGCTAGAACGGTAGCTGTGGTTGTACCATCACCAGCAATATCAGCTGTTTTTGATGCTACTTCTTTAACCATTTGAGCACCCATATTCTCAACTTCGTCTTCAAGTTCAATTTCTTTTGCTACCGTCACACCATCTTTTGTAATGTGTGGAGCGCCAAATTTCTTACCGATTACAACATTTCTTCCTTTTGGACCTAATGTTACTTTAACTGCATCTGCAAGAGCATCAACTCCTCGTTTCAATTTTTCTCTTGCTTCTACATCAAAAAATATATCTTTTGCCATTTTATTTTTTTTCTAATTGATTAACAAATACCGTAAATATCTGATTCTTTCATAATCAGATAATCTTCATTTTCTATTTTTATCTCTGTTCCAGAATATTGACCATAAAGAACGGTGTCGCCTTTTTTTACAGACATTGATTCGTCTTTTTTTCCAGGTCCAACAGCGATTACCTTACCTGTTAATGGCTTTTCCTTTGCCGTGTCAGGTATTATAATTCCACTGGATGTTTTTTCTTCAGCAGCAACTGGTTCAATAAGAACTCTATCTGCTAATGGTTTAAATTTAACTGCCATTTTATCTAAAATTTATTTTTTAGTTGTACAACGAAAGTTATGCCAAGTAATAAAACAAGACATTTTAACCTAAATAAAGGTTTTTTACTTAGTAGTATGTCATAGAAAGTGACATACTGACACTAAATTTACTGTGGGGTTTTTGCAGGAGCCTCAGTGTTTGCTTTCTCAGTGTTCTTTGAGGCTTTTGGTTGTCTCATCGTAATGATGATACTTGCTGCGACAATAATCCCAGCCAATGACCAAGTCAATTTATCTATGAACTCGTTTGTCTTTTTCACGCCACCCAATTGTCCAGGAGAACCAAAATCAGAGCTTAAACCTCCTCCCTTAGGGTTTTGAATATATACCACAAAAATAAGAAGTACACTTGCTAGAAGAACTATGATTGATAATATAGCGTCCATTTATATAATTTTAGAATTAATTTGTTCAATTTGGTTTGCAAAGAAAATCTTTTTTTCGGGAAAAATCAAAATTAATTGCTCATATGTTGATATTGCCATCGAATAATTCCCCTGACTCTCAAAAACTTTAGCCAATGTTTCGCTTACAGGGAGGTTTTTTTTAGCAATACTTTCCTTTGCCGAGGCTTGAGGTTTGAAGAAGTCAGTTTTAGGTTTCTCAAAAGTCAAATACTCTTTTGAAACGCTTTCACTATTTTTTTTATCACCTTGTCTCAGCCAATCATTAAAGCTCTTCGGAGCACCATCAGGTTTAGTTGAATTTTGAGTTTGAGGATTTTGTTTCTTTAATTTTTCTTCAATTATTTCTTTTACAGGGTCTTGGGTTTTGCTATGATCTTCAATCTCATTAATAATGTTTTCAGATATAACATTCGAAACAATAAGCTTATTAAGCTCATCATCCTGTTGTAATGAGGTCGAATCATCTGATTCAGTAGATGGCTCAAAAATCACGTTTTCTTTTTCGTTATTTAAATCAACTGCTAAAACCTTTTCTACTTCCTCAGTCTGATCTTGCAATTCACTAACCTCAGAAGCACTTATTAAATCATAAATTATTTCTCTTGAGTTGAGATGTACTGCATATTCTTCCAATTCCTTTTGAAACCTCATGTCATTTGTCAATGAAAGAGATTTTAGATAAACAACGGTAAAAGTCGAACACCAAGGATATAGATTCATTAATTCCTTAAAAACTGAAGAGTCTTCAAATTTGAAATCTGAAGAAAATAGTTTTTGTTCAATATTTTTTTTGTCTAATTCTACCAATTTGATAATAACTTATTGATGACATCTTGTGAAATCTGACTATTAATATCATCGATTAATTGACTCTCTACAGATGCTAAATTAACATTTGAATCAAAATCAGCAAATCTTGTTGAAACAAACTTAACATTTTGAGCTTCAGGAGAATTAATAATTAATTCAAATTGCACCCTAATGGTTAATCTATTTTTCGTAGCATTATCATTCTGCTGAATCGCAATAGGAGAAACATTGTAATCTGCAATCAAACCTGTCAAAACAATTTCACCTTCCTTATTTGTATTGAGAGTTAGTCTAGTGTTATTCTGAATACCGTCTTTAAGAATTTCAGTCAATACTGGGCCGTAACTAAGTGGGCAATTTGGAGCATTGTTCTCAATCATCTCAACAGTGAAAGTTTTCCACTCCTCCGGCATTGACCCCGAATCTTTAAAACTTACGCTTGAAGGCCAACATGAAACCAATAATAAGGATAGTGCAGATAAAATGTATATTAAATTTAACCTCATTTCTCCGTGAGATTATATTCTTTGATTTTACGGTAAAGCGTGCGTTCAGAAATCCCCAACTCACTTGCCGCGTATTTTCTTTTTCCTCGGTGCTTATCCAATGCTTTTTTAATAAGCTCCTTTTCACGATCCTCTAAAGAAAGAGATTCCTCAACCTCTTGATGAACTTCAAAATTACCACGGTCTTCAATATCAAGATTTGTTCCAGACTCTGGTAATGACCTTGGGGACGATATTGGATTTCCTTCAACATCACTGTACATCCTATTTACAATCGCCGATTGACCATCGGTTAGTGAGATTTCACCTCCTTTAGATATAATGTCGACAACAAGTTTTTTCAGCTCAGTTAGATCTTTTTTCATATCGAATAAAAACTTATACATCAATTCTCTTTCACTAAAATCATTATCAGTCTTGTTTTTTCTTAAAACCAAATCCGTACTCTCGCTCTTTGTCTGAATATAGTTAGACAGCGTAAACCCATCAATATCTCTTGTAGTTTCAATTACAGAAAGCTGTTCTACTAAATTTTTAAGCTGTCTAATGTTACCTGGCCAGGGGCAAGACTCTATTAATTGAACCGCATCATCACTCAGCTTTATTGCGGGCATTCTATATTTATCCGCAAAATCATGTGCGAATTTTCTAAATAATAGATGAATGTCTTCTTTTCTATTTTTTAATGCCGGTAGTTGAATTGGCACAGTGTTTAACCTGTAATACAAATCCTCTCGGAATTTACCTGACGAAATCGCTGCAATCATATTTTCATTTGTTGCTGCAACAACCCTTACATTGGTTTTTATCACTTTAGAAGCACCTACTCGCATAAATTCTCCCGTTTCTAATACACGTAATAATCTGACTTGGGTTTGCATGGGCAGTTCTGCAACTTCATCCAAGAAGATCGTACCACCATCCGCCACCTCAAAGTAACCAAGACGACTTCCAGAAGCCCCTGTAAATGCACCTTTTTCATGACCAAACAATTCAGAATCAATTGTGCCTTCGGGTATTGCTCCGCAATTTACAGCAATATATTGGCCATGTTTTCTGGAACTCAGCTGATGAATTACCTGAGGAATAATCTCTTTTCCTGTACCGCTTTCTCCTGTAACTAAAACCGATATATCAGTTGGAGCTACCTGAGCAGAAACTTCTAACGCACGGTTTAAAGCAGCTGTATTGCCAATGATTCCAAACCTCTGTTTTATTTGCTGTACCGTCATTTATTAATGATTTATTTCCTCTCCCATAAGAGTTGCTGAGGTACAATCGTTTATTTTCACCTGAACGTATTCCCCCTTCAGACCTTTTCCTTTTGGAAAAACGACCATGGAGTTTCTACTTGTTCTTCCACACATGTGCTCATCGGATCTTTTTGATTCTCCTTCAATCAGAACCTTTTCTACCAAACCAATGCGTTTTTTATTAGACTCCAGACTATATTTTAATTGTTTTTCAATAATCTCAGAAAGTCGACTAGACTTCACTTCCTCTGGAACATCATCTTCAAACTTTCGCTCTGCAAGAGTTTTGGGTCTCTCTGAATACTTAAACATGTAAGCAAAGTCGTATTTCACGAAATCCATTAAAGAAAGTGTCTCGGAATGCTCTACATCCGTTTCTCCACAAAAACCAGATATGACATCTGTTGAAATCGCACAATCAGGTATGATTTTATGTATTGCCTCGATTCTTTTTATATACCATTCTCTCGAATAACCTCGATTCATTCGTTTTAAAACATCCGAATTACCCGATTGAACGGGTAGATGAATATAATTACATAGATTCTCATATTTTGCCATTGCATATAAGACGTCATCGGTCATATCTTTCGGATGAGATGTCGAAAAACGCACCCTTAAATCTGGTGACACTTTTGCGACCATTTCCATTAGCTCAGCAAAATTTACAGTCGCTTTTAAAGGGTTTTTGATTTGACCTTTATTTGTAATATTCCAACGATAACTATCGACATTCTGACCAAGTAGAGTTACTTCTCGATATCCATTCGAAAAAAGATCTTGGCATTCTTTTACTATGGTTTCTGGATCTCTTGATCGTTCTCTTCCTCGGGTAAAAGGAACTACGCAAAATGAACACATATTATCACAACCACGCATGATCGTTACAAAAGCGGAAACGCCGCCTTTGTCTAATCTAACAGGTGATATGTCTGCATAGGTTTCGTCTCGAGATAATAGAACATTAACGGCCCTTTGTCCTGTCCCAACCTCATCAATTAAATTTGGCAAGTCACGATAAGCATCTGGCCCTGCGACCAAATCCACAAGTTGTTCTTGCTCAAGTAATGATTTTTTTAATCTTTCGGCCATGCAGCCCAATATTCCAACAACCAAATCTGGATTATCGTTCTTTTTCTTTTTGAATTCAGTCAATCTATTCCGAACGCGTTTTTCCGCATTGTCTCTAATAGAACAGGTATTTATTAAAACAACATTTGCCTCGTCAATATCTCTTGTTGTTGAATAACCATTTTTATTCATTATTGAAGCAACAACCTCACTGTCAGAGAAATTCATTTGACAACCATAACTCTCTATATATAATTTCTTTGAACCAACTAAACCGGTTGAGGCATCATTTTCATGAACCTCTCCTTGCCTTTCCTCTAAAATAACCTTATCGTCGTTTAACATGAATGAAAATAAATTTAGGCTACAAATTTACTAAAAACATCAAGTCTGACAAAATGTCATAATGTTTTTTAACATCTTGATTTTCTTTTTAACCTATGGTTAATATTTAAAAAAAGAAATTATTTCAAACAAACATTTGAAAGTTGACGTTAAGAAAACATACATTTGCCAAATAACAAAATCCGATTATGTCAAAAAACCTAGTCATTGTTGAGTCCCCCGCTAAAGCCAAAACCATAGAAAATTACTTAGGAAAGGACTACATCGTTAAATCAAGCTTTGGTCACGTCAGAGACCTCGCGAAAAAAGGATTATCCGTAGATATTGAAAATGGTTTCGATCCTGTTTACGAAGTTTCCGCAGATAAGAAACAAATCGTTGCAGAGCTTAAAAAGCTTGCGAAAGCAGCCGAAGTCGTATGGCTAGCGACGGATGAGGATCGTGAGGGAGAAGCTATTTCTTGGCACTTAAAAGAAACGCTAAACCTTGAGAAAAAAGATACAAGAAGGATAACCTTTAACGAGATAACAAAAACGGCGATTTTAAAAGCGATTAACCAATATCGCACTGTAAATCAAAAACTCGTGGATGCCCAACAAGCTCGTCGTATACTGGATCGAATTGTTGGTTTTGAACTTTCACCTGTTCTTTGGAGAAAAATCAGACCAAGTCTGTCTGCGGGTAGAGTCCAATCCGTTGCAGTCAAATTAATCGTTGAAAGAGAGGAAGATATTCAGAAGTATGAGTCAAAAACATATTTTAAGGTAAATGGAGCATTCAAATCAGCGAATGGAAAAATAGCAGGTGACTTGTCGACACAATTTGATTCACTGGAACAAACCCAATCGTTTTTAAATAATTCAATTGGCAAAAACTTCAATGTAATCTCTGTTGATAAAAAACCTGCGACAAAAAAACCTTCCGCGCCTTTTACGACATCTACACTACAGCAAGAAGCCAGTTTGAAATTAGGCTTTTCTGTTTCAAGAACGATGTCCGTGGCGCAAAAGCTTTATGAATCTGGACACATTACGTATATGAGAACAGATTCTGTAAATCTTTCACAATCCGCGAGAGAAAGTGCACAGAAAAGTATTATTGATAATTATGGTGATAATTATTCAAACCCAAAACAATTTACAACGAAATCGAGTGGAGCACAAGAAGCTCACGAAGCCATCAGACCGAGCAACTTTGATGTCAAGGAAGTTGAAATGGATCATGATGAATCTCGCTTGTATGAGCTGATCTGGAAACGTGCTATTTCAAGTCAAATGAGTGATGCAAAACTAGAAAGAACTACAATAAAAATTGGAGCAGATGGATTGAAAGAGCATTTTAATTGTAAGGGTGAGGTTATTGTATTTGATGGTTTTTTATCCGTTTACATTGCGAGTAATCTCCAGGATGATGAAGATGATGATACGCAAGGGTTACTGCCTTCAGTGACTGAGGGGGAAAGTTTAGAAGCAAATAAAATAACAGCCACCCAACGATTTTCGAGACCGCCAGCAAGATTCGTTGAGGCATCTCTGGTTAAAAAACTTGAAGAACTTGGTATTGGAAGACCATCAACTTATGCCCCTACAATTTCAACCATTCAAAAGAGGGGATATGTTGAAAAGAAATTGAAAGATGGCATTGAAAGATCCTACAAGCAATTGATTTTGATTGATGAAAATATTGAGATTGAGGACAAAACTGAAATCACAGGTCGAGAAAAAAACAAGCTATCGCCTACTGACATTGGAATTGTTGTTACACATTTTCTTCAAGATAATTTTGAGCAAATCATGGATTATCAATTCACTGCCACAATAGAGAACCAATTTGATCATATTGCTAAAGGAAATTTAGAATGGAAAAAAATGCTCTCAGAGTTTTACACACCATTCCATACAGGAGTTGAGGACACGACTGAAAACGCGGAAAGAGCGACGGGTGAGAGATCTTTGGGAGAGCATCCAGATAATGGAAGAAAGGTTATTGTTCGGATAGGTAAATTTGGTCCAATGGCTCAAATCGGAGATGAGAAAGAAGATGGAGAAAAACCAAAATTCGCCTCACTTTTAGACTCCCAATCAATAAACTCAATTACTCTAGAAGAAGCCCTTGAACTTTTTAAACTTCCTAGAATACTTGGTGAACATGAAGGCAATGAAGTCAAGGTAAATATAGGAAGGTTTGGTCCATACGTTCAAGTGGAAAGAATCTATTCATCTATACCAAAAGAAATTGATCCCATGGAGATTTCATTAGAAGATGCTGTTGCTTTACATGTCGAAAAGGTAAAGCAGAGCGAAGCCAATAAAATCAAAACATTTCCGGAGGATCCAGATTTACTCGTTTTAAATGGCAAATACGGGCCTTATATTAAAAAGGGTAAAAAGAATTATAAAATTCCAAAAGGGAAAGTTGCTGAGGAATTAGACCTTAAAGAATGTTTGGAAATCATTGAAAATCAGCCAAAAAAAACAAGAGGAAAAAGGAAAGCCTCTAAGTAATCTCATTATAACAATTAGATTTTTTTTAACTTTAGTATATGAACGGAAGCGTGAATAAAGTAATTCTAATTGGAAATCTTGGTAGAGATCCCGAAATAAGGAAGCTCGATAATGGGGCCACGCTTGCGTCCTTTTCAATTGCAACCTCTGAGTCGTATACTGATAAACAATCTGGTAAAAAAATCGAAAATACCGATTGGCACGACATCGTCTTATGGCGAGGACTCGCTGAAGTAGCCGAAAAGTTTCTAAAAAAAGGAACAAAAGTTTATATTGAAGGACGGTTAAAGAAAAGATCTTGGCAAGATCGCGAAGGAAATACAAGATATAATGTTGAAGTTATTGGTGACGAAATGACTATTCTTTCTCGTTCAGACGCACAAGAAAAACCAAAGTCTCCATATACAGTTGAAAGTCAAACGGAGAATTCGAAAATTGAGAATTTAGAGAGTGACCCTAATGATTCACTACCCTTTTAAATGGAAATAGCAGAATCTTCTTCAAATATTATGAATTTGCTAATTGTAAAGCCAGATGGTAGTGTAATTTTATTCATAAGCATTGTCGCTGTTTTACTGATGCTCTCTGCTCTTGTATCAGGTGCTGAATCCGCTTTTTTTTCTTTATCACCCCAAGACACTGACCAACTAAAACAAGAAAACTCCCCCAGATCAAAACTTATTTTAGAATTATTAAATACACCAAAAGAGCTTTTAGCAACTATACTTATCACTAATAATTTTTTGAATGTTGGCATTGTAATTCTTTCCAGTTTTATCATTAATCATTTTTTTCCATTAGATGAAAGCTATTTTAGGTTTTTCGTCGAAGTGATTGGCATTACACTTTTAATATTACTTTGGGGAGAAGTTATTCCCAAAATATTTGCAGTTAAAAACGCTACCAAAGTATCGAGAATTATGGCTCGTCCATTAAGTATTTTATATAAGTTTCCCCTTATATATTGGATAGCCAATCTATTAGTAAAAAGCTCAAGAATTTTTAATGGAAAAGGAAAAGCGACTGTCAATCTTTCTTCTTCCGATTTAGAACAGGCTGTTGCCATTACAAAAGAAGAAACTGCGGAGGATGATCATAAAATATTAGAAGGAATTGTAAAGTTCGGTAAAACAGAAGCTTCCCAAATCATGAAAGCCCGTGTGGAAGTAGCTGCAGTTGATTTAGAGATGAAATTTAGTGAAATCAAACAATTTGTACTTGATTCAGGTTTTTCTAGGATACCGGTGTATAAGGAAACAGCGGATCAAGTTGTTGGGATTCTTTACATAAAAGATCTTCTTCCTTATTTAAATCAGGATGATAAATTCAACTGGCAAAGTACGCTAAGGAAGCCTTTTTTTATTCCTGAAAACAAAAAAATAAATGACCTTCTTCAAGATTTTAAAAACTTAAAAATGCACTTGTCAATAGTTGTTGATGAGTATGGTGGTGCATCCGGGATCGTTACTTTAGAAGATATTTTAGAAGAAATTGTAGGCGATATTACTGATGAATTTGATGAGGAGGACTTGGTCTATTCAAAAATAGATGACCACACCTTCATTTTCGAAGGCAGAACATCATTAATGGACTTTTACAAAGTATCTAAAATAGAAGATGATCTTTTCGAAAGTCTTAAAGGAGAAGCTGAAACACTTGGCGGATTTGTTATTGAACAAGCTGGGCGAATACTCAAGAACAATGAGTTCATTGTTGTAGGTAAAAACAAAATCATTGTAGAGTCATCCGACAAAAGAAGAATTAAAACCCTTAAAGTGATTTCGAATCATGAATAAAACATCTTTTAGTATAGTCGTTATTGTGTTTTTAGGCCTGGTTGTTTTTACATCTTGTGAAGAAGATGCTCCAAATCCAAAACCTCCAACTTTTCTAAAACAGGAATTTCCTAAACATTCTTACCACATCGAAAAAGGAGTAGCTCCTTTTCAATTTAATATTTCTGATTATTGCACACTTAAACCCTCTGTGAACTGCAATGAATATTATTGTGAACAAGAAATTTATTTAGGTAAGGAGTTTAATGGGAACATTAATCTCTTTTACAAAAAAGTGGATCATCCTGATTCCATCGGGGGTCTCATTAATTTTTCTAATCAAGAGGTTGATTTTCACAAAATGAAAGCCTCTGATATCGCATATGATCAAATCATCGATAATGAAAGTAAGGTATACGGCACCTTATTCGAACTTAAAGGAGATGTTGCTACAAATTTCCAGTTTTACTTGACTGATTCCTTACAAAACTTTGTTAGAGGTGAGCTTGTTCTAAATTGTGTACCAAAGTATGATTCTTTGAGACATGTATTGAGCTATCTAAAAGTTGATTTAACTGAAATGATTAACACCTTTGAATGGCAACAAGACTAAGCGAAAAGGCTATTCTAGCTTTAGGAAGTAATCTTGGAAACAAAGAGGAGAATCTGAATAAATGTATTTCTTTAATAGGTGAAAAAATTGGTCGAGTAACCTCGATTTCTGATTATTATAAAAACAATCCTGTAGATTTTGAATCGGATAATCAATTTATCAATATGTGCATTGAAGTATCCACAAATTTGGCCCCTTTAGAACTGTTAAATGTTATAAAATCAATAGAAGGCGACATGGGAAGAGTTAAAACCATAGCCTCGTATGAAGACCGAATTATTGATATTGATATTGTTCTATACAATGAGCTGGTTTTGGATAAAAAAGATTTAATAATCCCTCACCCTAAGTATAAACAAAGGACGTTTGTTCTCGATCCAATGAATCAAATGGGAGAATATCTTGACCCTCAAGTTTTTTTAACTTGCGGACAACTCATGAAATAAAAAATGAAAAGATACTCTAACTTAATTGACTCTTCATTTATTCTTATTAACTTTGCGCATAATTTTGAAAACAATATAATTATGAAAGCGAATACATTAAGAACAATTTTGGGACTTTTCACAATAGGTCTTATATTCTCTAGTTGTTCATTGGTAAAAGATTTTGATTACACCGTAACTCCTGAACCATTAGAAATGCATGGAGACAGTGTTAAATTCTCAGTGGTTGTTAACATTCCAGAAAAAGGAATTAAGAAAACTGTGAAAGCTGAAATTACTCCTAAACTAGGGTCTACAAGCCTAGGTGTATGGACAGTTCAAGGTTCAAAAATTACTGGAAACGGAACGGTTATTGAGTATAAACCAGGTGGTACTGCGACTTTTGAGATGTCTCTAGCTTACGATCCTTCATTTGAAGCTGCTGATCTCATCCTAACAGGAAAAGTATTTAAAAAAGACAAAGAAAAAGCTGAGCTTCCTGAACAGAAAATTGCAGACGCAACAATCATTACTCCTTTAATGGTTAGAAAAAGTTTTGGAATGCTAAATCAAAGTGATGAATTGGTTAGAGTCGTAAATAAAAGCGTTTCAGCTGTAATTAACTTTGACAAAGGACAATCATTAGTAAAATCAAAAGAAATCAAGGACGAGGACATTAGAACGCTCGTTACCTGGATTGATTCTGCACAAAACAATTCAAAAATTGAAATTGAATCAATCAGTGTTCGTGGATATGCATCTCCTGATGGAGAGTTTGCGAAGAATGGTGACCTTTCCACAGAAAGAGTTGAATCCGCAAGCAAGTCTTTTGCCAAACTGATGAAAAAAGCAAAGCTTGACAAGTATATGGATATCGCAACTTATGACAAAAAAGGTCTAGGTGAAGATTTCGAAGAATTTAAAAAACAATTGGCTGCAACCGAAAGTATTTCTGAAGGTGACAAAAACTTATTTGTTAGAATACTGGAAAGAGTTTCTGATCCAGAAGCTAGAGAGAAAGAAATGGTTACTCTTGGTAAGTCATTTAAATTACTTGAGAAAGACGTTTTCCCAAATATTCGTAGATCGGTTATCACTGTCAATTACAAAGAGAGTGGTTTAACAGATGATGAAATGATTTCATTTTCATCTAACAATACTGACACTTTAACTGTCGAAGAAGTACTATTTACTGGTGAAACTCTTCTTAAAGACATCAATTCAAGAATTGCTCTTTACAATTCGGTAGCTTCTTCTT
Source organism: Flavobacteriales bacterium (assembly GCA_018665005.1). GTDB lineage: Bacteria > Bacteroidota > Bacteroidia > Flavobacteriales_D > Crocinitomicaceae > UBA952. The sequence goes on along the minus strand of JABJEE010000192.1, from coordinate 5,890 downwards.
TAAATGATAGTCGTGTGTTCAACAACTTGGGTGCTTTAAACTACATTCAAGGAAATGTTTCTGGAGCAAAAGAAAATTTAGAGGCCTCTGCTGCTATAGTTGAATCTGGAGAAACAATGAACAACTTGGCTGCAATTGCAATTCTAGAAGACGATAGATCAAAAAGTAGAACTTTATTATCAGCAGCTAAAGGAATGTCTACTGAAAAAATGGCAACTGTTAAAACAAACACGGCCGCTTTAGATATTTTAGATGGTAATTACAGCACAGCTGAAGGAAACATAAGTGGCAACACCTTTAATAAAGCTCTTTCACAATTGCTTCAAGGTAATCTTACTGATGCCGAATCAACTTTAGCTTCAAGCGATGACAATGAAGCTGATGCAATTTATTTATCGGCTATCATGGCTGCAAGATCTGGTTCTGGCGTAAGTGATGTTGTAGCAAAGCTTTCAATGGCTATTGAAGCTGACAGCAATCTAAAATCAAAAGCTGCTAAAGACAGGGAATTTGTGAAATTCTTTAACGATGAAGCTTTTAAAAGTACTGTTGAATAATCAACGATTCATATTGATATCAAAAAAGCTCCTTTTTAGGAGCTTTTTTTATGCAGTTTCGATAGGTATATCTGCTCCAACTGTCCAGGTGTTGGGATCAAATTGAATGAACAACACAGAACCCTACAATCCATTAATGTGCTATAACCGAAATAACCACATATCTCTTTTGTTCGAGATAGGATTACATCAGCATCATTCATAGATGTATTTGGCACAAAGACAGCTCGAGTATCGACGCTACTTAACAATCCAGAAACATGCACTCCCCCAATTACATATTCAATTTTATTTGATTCCAGTTCTTTAGAAAAATGGTCAATCAGATAGTCTGAATAACTGAATGGCCCATTTACTATTAATACTGAATTAATATCTTTTGAAACTTGTTTTTGGAGTAACAGAAACCTAGAATGATGCCCAATATTAAAACAATTTTTAAAAGATTGATTTATTGAAAGCTTCCCAGCTAAATTAATTTTATTATCCACTACCCAAACAGATCCAAATTTTAAAATCTGATGTTTATTTATCTTATTAAATATCCGATAAACCCCCTTGAGAGGAAATTTTAATTGATGGGTAATAAATATGCTTGGAACCTTAGTCGAATAAAAACCATATCGTTGATCAGAAATTAATAAATCGAGGTTATGGCTTATCACATATTTCTCACATAATCTGTTTTCTAACTTAGAATGCGTATACAGTGCAAACAAGGAACGAAATAAATCCCTCTTAAAATTACCTTTACCTCTAAACTTAAATGGATAACCCTCGTGATCTATAAAGGAAACATCTAATAAATACTGACTAAAAATATTTTTTTGCTCATCATTGCAGAATATAAAGACTTGATTTGATTGGGTTTTTAGTTGATGAATAATTGAAACAGATCTTGTCACATGCCCAAGCCCCCAATTAAGAACAGAAAAGCCAATACGTTTATTTTTTATTGATTCTATACAATCCACATTTTAAAATTAGAAAAATAGAGAACAATTAAAGTGATATTGATTAATTTAGCCAAACATATTTTAAAATAAAGAATGAAAGAAGGAGCAGAATTTAGAAAATATGCATCAAAGCATATGGGAATCAATAGTACTTTTGTTGATCATTACATCGAATCATCATTAACCCCATACATTATTGAGGAACGTTCACTGAATATGAGTCAGATGGATGTCTTTTCAAGACTTATGATGGATAGAATTATCTTTTTAGGTACTGGAATCAATGATCAAGTAGCAAATATTATAAACGCACAATTACTATTTCTTGAATCCGTGGACTCCAAGAAGGATATTCAAATATATTTAAATTCTCCAGGAGGCTCTGTGTATGCAGGTCTTGGTATATATGATACGATGCAATACATCCGTCCTGACGTTGCAACTATATGTACAGGAATGGCTGCATCTATGGGGGCTGTTCTTTTGTGTGCAGGAGCAGACGGGAAAAGAAGTGCATTAAAGCATTCAAGAGTAATGATTCATCAACCACTTGGAGGAGCCCAAGGACAAGCAAGTGATATTGAAATCACTGCAAGAGAAATCCAAAAGCTAAAAAAAGAGCTTTATGATATTATTGCCACTCATTCAAAACAATCATATGACAAAGTATGGGAAGATTCTGATCGTGATTATTGGATGACATCTGAGGAAGCAAAGGCATATGGAATGGTCGATGAAATCCTAATTAGAAACCCAAAATAATGTCTAAAAAGAATACAAGTTGTTCGTTTTGCGGCCTTAAAAGAGAAGAGGTTCAGATTTTAATTGCTGGTGTTACTGGTCATATTTGTGAAAACTGTGCAGCACAAGCAAACCAAATTGTTTCTGAAGAGTTTAATGTCTCAAATAAAAAAATATCTACGAAAAAGGAAGTAAAAATAAAATTTCCAAAGGATATAAAAGCCGACCTTGACGAATACGTTATTGGTCAAGAAACAGCAAAAAAAGTACTCTCGGTCGCAGTATACAATCATTACAAGAGGCTTAATGCTCCAATTGATAATATTGAGATTGAAAAATCCAATGTCATTTTAATTGGTAGAACAGGAACAGGAAAAACGCTCTTGGCCAAAACCATTGCCAAATTACTCAATGTGCCTTTTTGTATTGCCGATGCTACTGTGCTCACACAGGCAGGATATGTAGGGGAAGACGTTGAAAGTGTTTTGTCGCGATTACTACAAGTCTCAGATTACAATGTAGAAGAAGCTGAAAAAGGCATTGTATTTATTGATGAAATTGACAAGATTGCAAGAAAGGATGATAACCCTTCCATAACTCGAGATGTTTCAGGAGAAGGTGTTCAACAAGCCTTGTTGAAATTACTGGAAGGCTCAGAGGTAAATGTACCACCTCAAGGCGGACGAAAACATCCAGAGCAAAAAATGATTCAAATCAACACAAAAGGTATATTATTCATTTGTGGAGGAGCTTTTGACGGCATCGAAAAAATAATTGCTCAAAGGGTAAATAAACAAACCATTGGTTTTTCTTCATCAGAGGAAAATAATATAGAAAAGGACTCATTGCTCAATTACGTGAATGCAACGGATGTCAAATCTTTTGGGTTAATCCCGGAATTAATCGGTAGATTTCCTGTAATTAGCTACCTAAATCCTTTAGATGCTTTGGCTTTAAAACGAATACTAACGGAACCGAAAAATGCTTTAGTAAAACAATATGTCAAGATTTTTGAATTAGACGGTGTAAAGCTGAGTTTTGAAAAGGATGTTTTTGATTTTATTGTAGAAAAAGCCATTGAATATAAATTAGGAGCAAGAGGACTTAGATCCATCTGCGAGGCCATTTTAACAGATGCAATGTTTGAATACCCTTCAAGCAAACATAAAACACTAAATGTCACTTTAGATTATGCCAAAGGAAAATTTAGCCAGTCGAAGATTGCAAAACTAAAAGTGGCATAATATTTCAAGACTAATCATTAATTTCACCATCGATTATATTTTAAAAAATGAAAACATTACAATTTAGAGAGGCTTTAAGAGAGGCCATGTCAGAGGAGATGAGAAAAGATGATCGCGTTTTTTTGCTTGGCGAAGAAGTTGCCGAATATAATGGTGCTTATAAGGTGTCTCAAGGAATGCTTGATGAATTCGGTCCAAAACGGATTATCGATACGCCCATTGCTGAATTAGGTTTCACAGGAATAGCCGTTGGTGCTTCAATGAATGGGTTAAAACCCATTGTAGAGTTTATGACTTGGAACTTTGCTATATTGGCTGCTGATCAAATTATTAACTCTGCAGCTAAAATGTTACAGATGTCAGGTGGTCAATACCATTGTCCTATTGTTTTTAGAGGAGGGAATGGAACCGCGGGACAACTTGGTGCTACACATTCTCAAAGTTTTGAAGCTTTTTACGCACATGTACCTGGATTGAAAGTTATCACACCTTCTAACCCTGCAGATGCAAAAGGTTTACTAAAGGCTGCTATACGAGATGAAGACCCTGTTGTCTTTCTCGAGTCCGAAAAGATGTATGGAGACAAAGGAGAGGTTCCTGAAGGAGAGTACATCATACCAATTGGAGTAGCAGATGTTAAAAGAAAAGGAACTCATATTACGGTAGTTAGCTTCGGGAAAATCATTAAAATTGTTGAAGAGGTTGCCGAAATACTAGCCAAAGAAAACATTGATATAGAGATCATTGATTTGAGAACAATACGACCATTAGACTTTGCAAGTATTGTCGAATCGGTTAAAAAAACAAATAGATGTGTTGTAGTAGAAGAATCTTGGCCATTTGCTTCTATTTCATCTGAAATAGCATTCCATTTACAAAGCAATGCCTTTGATTATCTAGACGCTCCTGTTCTTAGGGTAACTCAAACAGATACTCCATTTGCATTCTCCCCTACCCTTATAGATGAAGCTCTTCCGAACAAAGCACGTTTAATCGATGCCATCAAAAAGGTTATTTACAGTTGATTTATCTTGACTTACTCCTGTTTATAGCGCCAAATACCGAAAAAAAAAAGATTTTTTTCATCTATCCTATTGTGTAATAAATAAAATGTAGTAACTTTGCACCCCTCAAAGTACGTTTGAGGATAATATTTTATTTACAATTAAGAGTATTTTTTTATGCCAACTATTCAACAATTAGTTCGCAAAGGAAGAACAGCGGTAGTTAAGAAAAGTAAATCTGCTGCACTTGATTCATGCCCGCAAAGGAAAGGTGTATGTGTAAGAGTTTACACTACAACTCCTAAAAAGCCAAACTCGGCAATGCGGAAAGTGGCAAGAGTTCGCCTTACGAACGGTAAAGAAGTTAACGCTTACATCGGAGGTGAAGGTCACAATCTTCAAGAACATTCCCTTGTTTTAGTTAGAGGAGGAAGAGTGAAAGATCTTCCAGGAGTCCGTTATCACATCGTTCGTGGTGCTGAAGATACCGCGGGTGTACAAGGACGAACACAAAGAAGATCTAAATACGGAACTAAGCGTCCGAAGCAGAAATAATCAAATAACCTTTATTATCAATATATAATGAGAAGAAGAAAGGCCAAAAAAATTGCTATTCTGCCAGATCCAAAGTTTAATGAGGTTGTGGTCACAAAGTTTGTGAACAATCTTATGTTTTCTGGTAAAAAAAGTTTAGCGTTCAGAATATTTTATGATGCCATTGATATGGTAGATACTAAAATGGAAGACCAAGAAGGTCTTGATGTCTGGAAAAAAGCAATAGAAAATATTACGCCAAGTGTTGAGGTTCGTAGCCGAAGAGTTGGTGGAGCAACATTCCAAATTCCAACTCCAGTTAGAGAAGGAAGAAAAGCTTCTCTCGCGATGAAGTGGCTCATAGGATTTGCACGAAAAAGAAATGAAAAAACAATGGCTCAGAAATTAGCGGCAGAAATTATTGCTGCTTCCAAAGAAGAGGGTGCTGCTTTCAAAAAGAAAGAAGATACCTTAAGAATGGCTGAGGCGAACAAAGCATTTTCACATTTTAGATTTTAAGAAATGGCTAGAGATCTCAAATACACAAGAAATATCGGAATTGCTGCACATATTGATGCAGGAAAAACGACAACTACGGAAAGAATTCTTTACTATGGTGGAGTTAGCCATAAAATTGGGGAAGTTCATGATGGTGCTGCAACTATGGATTGGATGGAGCAAGAGCAAGAAAGAGGTATTACCATTACTTCTGCTGCAACAACTTTAGACTGGAACTATAGAGGTCAGGAGTATCACATGAACATCATTGACACACCGGGACACGTTGACTTTACGGTTGAAGTAAATCGTTCATTAAGAGTACTTGATGGATTGGTGTTTTTGTTCTCTGCAGT
>JABJEE010000191.1 GCA_018665005.1 Flavobacteriales bacterium | reverse complement strand
GTTACTTTGGACAGTATGATCAGCTACAGAGAAATTTGCTTGAATGAGATGCTCATGAGTGACCCACCAAACGTATTGGATGGTCACTATTACAATGTCTACATTCACAACCCAGGAGTTGCAAATGGGTTTTTCAATCCGTATGGATGGGGCAATGGCCAGGGGACTGACAGCAATGGATACCCTTTCTTAACCTTACCAAATGGGGCACTGAATGATTTTACCAATACAGCACATGAAACCTTTCACATTTTTCAATACAATGCCACTGCGCCTGGTTTTGCCTATTCTGGAGACAGCCAATGGTATATAGAAGCTTCAGCCAATTGGTTTGCTGCAAAACAAAACATGGATAATAATCGCGCATTTGTAGAAGCTGAAAGCTTGGTTCGGATGCCTCATGTACCTCTATGGTTAAGCTTTAATAATTTCCCTGCCTCCTACCCATCGAATTGGCAGCGTTATGTGCATCAATATGCCATGGCCTTACAATTGTATTACCTTACAGACGTAGCTGGTGTGTCAGAAGACATCATTACCTCTGGCATGTTTAGCACCACAACAGAGATGCCACAAGAATACATGTACAATCAAATTGGCGCACAAGATTACCGACAATATTTTATTGATTGGGCGGCACACATGACCAATGATTTTGATTTTATCACCCCAACACAAGCGGCTACCAATCTGAATGAATGGAACACATACGCAGATCTTTCGGATGACAATGAATTTATAGCGATCTATGACAACGAGGGAAGCAATGGTTGGTTCATGCCAAATGATGGATTGATAACCAATGCATGGTCTTTCAATACCTACAAACTTCTGAATAATGAAAATGAGTTTTACACCTTTGAGCTTAAGCCAGAAGTAGAGGGAACCAATGGTACCCCTTCCTTCTTTCAAGGAAAACTTGTAGTCAAGAATACAATGACGGGCACGAGCTTCTATGACCTGTCCAACTCTGGAGAATCACTACAAAGTCTTGCAAACTTTGAGCTTTCAGCGAACGACACGGAAGTGTTTTTGATTGTAGCCTCAATGCCCGAAATCTTTCAAGACAACAACAGCAGCTTTCAGCTGTTCCCATATGAAATACAAATCACCAAAGGAAACACCACTGGATTACAAGAACACAATACTGATATACACGAAATTCGAAGATGCAATCTTCTGGGTCAATCAGTAGATAAGGAAGATGGTGGTTTTCAGATCATCAGCTATTCAAATGGTACAACTCAAAAGGTTTTCTCCATAAAACAGTAAGGCATTACCTTTTGTGAACCTTCACCTTTATGCCATTTCCAGGCCTCAGCGTAATTAAGGGTTGAACCGTTATGTTCTGATCGCTAAGCACTTCGAATCGATAGCGCTTGGAAAACATACTTAGAATGAGCTGCATTTCCATCATGGCAAAATTGTTTCCAATACACAAGCGGGGTCCTGCACCAAAAGGCATGTAGGCATGAGGCACATGTTTCTTTTTATTTTCTTCTGAAAATCGATCAGGATCAAAGGTGTCAGGATTTTCCCAGTATTCAGGATTTCTATGCATTCCATAAGTAAAGCAAAAAATATCCTGATTTTTATTGATCGTATACCCTCCTACTTCATCGTCCTCAATGGCCTTTCGGTCTAAAAGCCAAGCCGGTGGATACATACGCATGGTTTCGTCGATCACCTGTGTGGTATACCCCATAGAGCGTAGGTCTGAAAAGCCTGGATCCTTTTCACTGAATTGTGATAGGGTACTTTTATGCAGCTGTTGTTCCACATCGGAATGACTAGAAATGAGATACAAGGCCCAGGTTAAGGCTAGAGCGGTCGTTTCATGACCCGCAACATACAAAACCAAGGATTCATCCAAAAGCTGCTGATCTGTCATTTTTGAGCCATCCTCATATTCGGTCTCAAGCAGCATCTGAAGCAAGTCGTTTTGAGGCTTGGAAGATTTCTTTCGATCATTAATGATATCCATAATCAAAGCCTGAGACACTCTTTTATTTTCTTGATTCTTCTTGAACCCACCATTCAATCGCAACCAAAACTTTAGATAGGGTCTTCTGATCAAATCTACGGTATACTCCTGACCTTCACTGATGACTCGGTCCATCATCTTCAGTTTTTCATCTGCTACCTCACTTCCAAACAAAGACTTTGACACCAAGCGATAAGCGAGATGCATCATTTCTTTATCCAAAACAAAAGTTTCGTTTTGATCCGCATACACATCTAGCACCTCGTCCATATAGGCATTGATTTCATTCACCATGGTGACCGAAATGTCTTCCAATCGTTTGCGATGAAAACCAGGCTGAATGGAGCGCCTTTGTTTTAACCAATAGTCGCCTTCTGAGGTCAAAAGCCCATTTCCAATCTGATCTCGAACGGGATCTATGGTGCGATTGGTTTTAACATAATTCTTGTTGTTTTTCTGAAAGATATGCCGAATGACTTCGGGGTTGGTCGTCAGATAAAAGCGTTTCAAGAAATAAGCATCTACCATGCTACCATACTTTTCCATGATGGACATAAAAAAAGGAATAGGATTCGCAGAAATGGTATTGATTTGAAAAAGATAGCGTTGTAAATAACGAAGCTTATTTTTTTCTTTGACTGACATTCTATTTGCTTAATTCATTTAAAGTTAGTCATTTGAGAGAGAATCAGGCTCAGTCCTTAATACTTTATATTTTGTTCGTGCTACATCTCTGGAATACGCATTGTAATGCCACCATTCTGTAGGCAATTGACGAAATCTTTGACTCTTCATCACTCTCCTTAATAACAGCCTATTGTCATATTGTTGTTGTGAAAGCTCTCCAGTTTTTAGAAAATGATATTCCATTCTAGGATATGCTATTTCTGCAAACTCATCAAAACCTGCTCCCATATCCATCACAACTCGTCGATCATCACAAATTGTAATGTCCACTGCGGCTCCAAGATTGTGTAAGCTCCGATGTCCTGGGTTTGAAACATATCTACCACGAAGACCAGGAGGTATAGAGTCTAGCGCATCCCACATGAGCTTTTGAACGCTGACCGGTCTTGCTGCATCATAAATTAAAAGATGGAGGCTTGAATCAATCTCTGAAAGATAATCTTGACACTTGGACAAACGCTCGGCAACATCAGGTTGTAGGTAAGGACGCTTGATGCTATGATAGAGCTGAAAGCCCATAAAATTGTCATCAGTGGCGTATTTCAGTTCACAAAAAATATCCTTATTTAAACTTTGAACATCGATTAATCCTTCAAATTCTATAGGACCCTTATCAATTATAGCTGGGGTTATGATGGGTTTTGGCACTGTTTTCACTGGCTCACTTTTCTTTTCATTGCTTTGACAAGCAACTAGACAGCACATCACCAGAAAGCTCAATACACTTCTCATCCCATCAGTACTTTCATTTCTTTTATGATTTCAGTTTTTAATGAATCCGAAACAGGAACCAAGGGCAATCGCATGTGATTCTCACAAATCTCTCGATAGACAAGAGCCTCTTTTACGCCACCGGGATTGCCTTCCGAAAACATCAACCTTGTCATCTTCATGAGGCCATAATGCTCCTCATTAGCCGTTGCAAAATCACCAGAAACCCCGGAGTGAACCATATGGCTAAAACGCTCGGGAAGCGCATTTGCCACAACAGAAATCACACCCTCAACTCCAATCGAAATCAAAGGCAATGTGATTGCATCATCACCCGAAAGAACAGTGAAATTGTCGGGCTTGTACTTTATAATCTCCATGATTTGATCAAAATCTCCAGAAGCTTCTTTCATAGCCACAATATTCTCAATTTCCGCAAGCGCTAATGTGGTTTCAGCAGAAACATTTGAACTTGTTCGACCTGGAACGTTATAAAGAATAATCGGAAGATCGGTATGATCTGATACCGCCTTGTAATGTGCAACTATTCCGCGCTGTAATGGTTTGTTGTAATATGGAGAAACGGACAATAAACCGTCAATTCCTTTTGGCAACTCCCCGAGCTTATTACACACATCCATTGTATTATTCCCACCCAAACCATATACAAGGGGTAGTTTCTTATCATTTACCTCCATCACATGATGAAGTACTTCCATTTTTTCATTAAGACTCAATACTGGAGACTCCCCGGTAGTTCCCTGAACTACAAGGAAATCGGTTCCTCCCTCAAGCTGAAGCTCAACCAATTTGGTTAGTGCCTTAAAATCTATTTTTCCATCTGAAGTGAAAGGCGTTACCAAGGCTACACCAACACCTTTAAATTTATGACTCATTGATATCTATTTTTTGAAGGGTTTCTATTACAAAATTTACAATTTCTGACGGCTCTTCTGAAGCTGAATTTAATTCTAACTCATAGCTCGGATCATTTGTCAGTTCAGCATTTACCAATATTTTCCTTGAGATTTCCACCTTATTGACATATCGTTCTATCTTTCTATTCATCTTTCCAAACGATAGCATTAAATCGAATGAATGCTTGAGTTCATTTTTGAGCTGAAGATCTTTGAGCTTACCCAACCAGGTATAGTCCGAAGGAGCATTATAATAAATGAGAAAATGAGGAGAAAGCTTGGTTTTATCGACACCTCTTGGAACATTCACAATAATGATCACCCGCTCTACAGCGCTTTGATTGAGCTGCTTATCAAGTGCTTTTCTAAAGCCTTTGATATCTTCCTCGTCCTTAAAGTTGTACGATACAAGTAGTGATTTGATTTCGCTCCAAATGGTCAGTTCTTTCATTTGTTAATTCGATTTAAAAACGCCTGCTCATTGATAATTTCAATATTAAGATCAGTAGCCTTTTTTAATTTGGATGGGCCCATGTTCTCTCCTGCTACTAAAATACTCGTCTTTTTTGAAATAGATGAAACGTTTTTCCCTCCATTCATTTCAATCATCTTTTTGATTTCTTCTCTTGAGAATTGATTAAAGGTTCCTGAAATAACAATGCTTAATCCAGCGAGAGCTTCAGAATCTAAACCTTCATCCTCTTTTTCAAAACAAAGCCCTGAAGCCTTTAATTGCTCAATTAAAACAATATGATCTTCATCCTGAAAGTATTCTGAAATGGACAACGCTATCTTTTCTCCGATTTCATCTGTATCAACAAGATCTTCATAACTTGCTGCAATTATGGCATCAATAGTGAGAAAGGCCTTGGCTAGTTTTTTAGAAACGGTCTCTCCCACAAAACGAATACCCAAACCAAAAAGAACTTTTTCAAAAGGCATCTTTTTAGAAGTCTCCAAGCCTCCCAATAAATTCCGTGCAGATTTATCAGCCATTCTTTCCATAGAAAGGATTTGCTCATAGCTAAGGGTGTATAGATCAGCAATGGTATTGATATGACCAGACTCTACCAAAGCATCGATGGTTTCAGCCCCCAAACCATCTATATTCATGGCTCTTCTACTTATAAAATGCTCAATTTTTCCTTTTACCTGTGGAGGGCATTGTTTTTCATTTAAGCAATAATGCTGAACCCCTCCCTCTTCTTTCACTAGCTCACTTGAGCAATCAGGACAGGCCGTGATAAATTGTACCGCTTGGTTACTTTGCTGTCTTTTCTCTATATTGACATCAACAATTTTAGGAATAATCTCTCCACCCTTTTCAACATAAACAAAATCACCATCATGCAGGTCCAGCTTTCCAATTTGTTCAGCATTGTGCAGCGAGGCACGCCTAACCGTGGTACCTCCTAAATATACTGGATCAAGATTCGCTACAGGCGTTATAGCACCCGTTCTTCCAACCTGATAGCTAACGGACTTCAGCTCTGTTTCTACTCGTTCTGTTTTATACTTAAAGGAGATTGCCCAACGTGGCGATTTCGCAGTGTATCCAAGCTCCTCTTGCTGCCTGTAGGAATTGACCTTAATGACAATCCCATCGATTTCAAAAGGAAGGCCTTTCCTTTTGTCTTCCCAAAAAGCGATAAAATCAAGAATTCCATCTACATTAGAAACCTTAGCAATCATTTTATCCCTCAATCTTGGGATTTTAAAGCCCATTTCTCCGGCAAATGAAACCGATTCAAAATGACTATTTTGCTGAGACCGATCTTGGTACATACCGTACAAAAAACAATCTAAATTTCTTTTGGCTACTTCACCTGAATCTTGAAGCTTTAGGGTCCCTGAAGCGGTATTTCTTGGATTTGCAAACAAAGGAAGACCATTTTTATTTCTGTCTTCATTGAGCGTTTCAAACTCTTGTAAAGGCATGAAAATTTCACCTCTAATTTCGAAGTCTTCCGGAAAAGGCGTTTTTAGCTTCAAAGGGATGCTTTTAATGGTCTTCACATTCGGAGAAATCAATTCTCCCTGTGTACCATCACCACGAGTAACCGCAGAATGAAAAATTCCATTCAGGTACCGTATTCCTATGGCTACACCATCATATTTAAGTTCGCAAACATATTCGATATCGCTTTCAATGGTTTTTTTAATGCGTTCTTCCCATTCAATAATTTCTTCTTTGGAATAAGTATTTGATAGGGAAAGCATTGGATATCTGTGCTTAACCGTTTCGAAGTTTTTTGTGATATCACCACCAACTCGTTTGGTCGGGCTGTTTTGATCCTGAAGTGAAGGGAATTGCTTCTCAAGAGCTTCAAGCTCTTTTAATAACAAATCAAACTCGTAATCGCTTACAACCGATTCATTCTTTACATAATACAGATGGTTATAGTGGTGCAAGAGATTTGACAGCTCTTTCACCCTGCTTTCTGCGCCCTCAATATTCATAATTTAAAATTACGATTTTTGTGCTTTCAGCATGCGCCATTTCCCCTGTAAATCTTGCCTTTTTTCAACATTTTGATATCCCAATTCAATGAGGATTTCTCTTGTCTGGTCCACGTATAAATAATGACACTCAAAATAGATCCAAGCATTTGTTGATAAAAAAGGCATAACTGATTCAGAAATGATTCGATAAAACAATAAAGGATCATTGTCTGGAACAAAAAGAGCTAGGGCTGGCTCATGATCCAAAACATTAGATTCCATCTCTTTTTTTTCGTGATTTGGAATATATGGAGGGTTTGAAACGACAATATCAAAAGTTCCATTTTGCTTTACTTGTTCAGATAAGCTATTCTCAAAAGATTTTAAATCCAATACATCCCCTTCAAGATATCTCACAGGGAGTTTTAACGCCAGAGCATTTTCTTCAGCCAAATTAATGGCATCTTTGGAATACTCTAATCCCAATACATTGGCCTCTTGAAAAGTATTGGATAAGGCTAAGGAAATACATCCGCTACCAGAACAAACATCAAGAATATTACTGATTTCACCTTTGTGGTTTTGACAGATCCAATCTACAAGCTCCTCGGTTTCCGGTCGAGGAATCAATGCCCTACTGTCCATTTTTAGCTCTAAACCATAAAACTCAACTTCACCTATGAGGTATTGAAATGGCTCACCAAATTTTAAACGATTTACAAGCTGATTTAGTAATTGGCATTCATTTGATGTGAAATTTCGATCTTCAGATATCAGCTGCTCAGAATACGAAATGGCAAAGTAATGTCGCAAAGATTCTCTCCAAATCAATTTAATTTCTGATGCTGAAAATTGTGAAGTCAAGGCCTCGGTAAATTCTATTTTAAGACCTTTGTAATCTACTTGTTTGAAAGACATTACTGTTTTTTTCTCAAAGAGATGAATTCCTGAATTTTATCATTCTCAATCAGAACGTGGAGATTATAATAAGACAACCGCCACTCACCTTTTATTTTTGATAATATTCCTGTTCCACGACATCCTTGCATCCAGGTTTCAAGAGATTCATCAAACCATGCGGTATTTCCATCTTCAGAATAATTCCAAAGTCTATCTGACGGCTTAAAATCCCATGTCGTCTTTTTGTCAAAGTATGGTTTACAAAAAGTCATGAATGCCTTTTTTTTCCAACGTTCTTCTGGAGCTGTGCCAAGGAATATAAAATCATCTGTTGTGATACTGAAATAAGCATCAAATGCGGCGTTTGCCGCATTTTGATGCCATTCATTAATGATTTTATCTAAGGTCTTTTCCTGCTGCGTATATGAATAGGTCAGCGATAAAGTAAATAGAAGGAATACGATATTCCTCATGTTTATTTTTTCTTGGCTAGTTTTTTACAAACTTTTGCCGCATTGAATATATTGATCACTCCTCCAGTTACTGACTTGTCTGCAAAACCTTCTACATTCGGATATTTCACAGAGCTACTGTATAAAGCGTCTTTAATTTCTTTCATAGAAAGCGAAGGATAATATGACTTCAACATCGCAGCAGCGCCTGCTACCATTGGTGCAGCCATTGAGGTTCCTTGCAAGTTCATGTATTCACTTTGAGGTACCGAATTCCATATTTCAAAACCCGGTGCAAACACATCAACACCCTCTGCTCCGAAATTAGAGAATGATGCCACCATTTCAGCTCCTTTATTTTTAGTAGAAGCTCCTATCGTAACAAAATGATCTAAAGGCTCAGTCTGAAAACTATACATTGAAGTAGGATAGTTTGGCTCAACGTCAATGTCTTTGGCATCATTACCAGCAGCATGAATCAACAATACGCCTTTTTCATCCGCGTATTTGAACGCTTCGTAAACCTCTTTTTGATGCGGAGAATATGCTTTACCAAAAGACATGTTAATGACCATTGCTCCATTATCAACAGCATAACGAACAGCCAAAGCAATGTCTTTATCAAATTCATCACCATTTGGCACTGCTCTTAGCACCATGATTTTTACATTTTCAGCAACTCCATCGCCACCCAAATCATTTCCTCGTAGCGCACCAATAATTCCAGAAACATGCGTTCCGTGAAGGGCATCAGGACCTTCTACATCGTTATTTCCGTATTGCGTGTCTGAAAAATCATTTTGATCATCTCCTATAAGGCTTCGATCGTCAAAATTTACGTTTAGATTGTAATCCATTTGAGCTCGAATATATTCTTGTGCATCAGGAGGAAGCTGATCAATCATACCCATATATTGTTCAAATTGAGCTCTTCCAGCCTCTACTTCTTCTTTAACCTTAAGATAAAGCTGAAATTCTTCGTCTTGGTCAATTGAATTTGGATCTATTCCGTCATACTTTTCGGAAAGCTGAGCCAATATTCTGGTTTTTTCCAATCTGGCTTCATTTACATGCTCGCCTTTTTCATTCCCAAGAAAGTTCCATCCATGAACATCATCGATATAACCATTATTATCATCATCGATACCATTTCCAGCAATCTCACCTTCATTGATCCAAATTTGACCTTTTAAATCTTCATGCTCAATATCTACCCCAGAATCAATTACACCAACAATTACTGTTTTCGACTTCTTCTTTTTAAGAAATTTATAGGCCTTTTCAGTGAACATTCCCTGATCTTCTTTATTATACCAATTCAACGTACCTTCAACGGGCTGAGCAATTGAAAGAATTGAAAAAGAAATAAATAGAAGGCTTAAAGATTTTTTTAATACACTCATCTGTTTGTTTTTTTTATTTATTATCAAGTTTTTTATAATTAGAACGAATTCTCGTATTTTTAGAACACGAAAATAACTCATAATTTACACTTAGCAATTATTATACCATGAAATATCTCTTCACTTTATATATTCTTTTCGGCATCTTCGTTACGAATGCCCAAAAATCTTATTTCAATCCCACGGTAAACAATAATGACATTAATCCAACAAGAGTTACTCCGTTTTCAATTGCCAATAACGAAAAAAACAAGCAATTTATTGCAACCAATAATATAACTGTCGTTTTCGAGACCAAAAACCAGCTCATTATTAATACGGAATTTGGACTAATGACTACTGCAGAAAAATCAGGGCAGGTTCTTGAAGTATACAGAGATTTGTCTGTTCCACAAGTTATGTCAGACTCAGCTGTTGTGCAGCACAAAGCTGATCAAGTACATGCGGGCTTTGGAGGTCTTGACACCTCGTATACTGGAAAAGGTGTGATCATAGGTATTGTTGATCAAGGAATCGATTTTAATCATCCCGACTTTCAGAATACTGACGGAAGCACACGGGTTCTTCGCTACTGGGATCATACGGTAAACGGTCCGAATATACCTAGTGAATATGGATTTGGATGTGTTTGGGAC
>JABJEE010000020.1 GCA_018665005.1 Flavobacteriales bacterium | reverse complement strand
TTAGCATAATAATTAAATAAAAAAAACCTCCACATTGCTGTAGAGGTTTCTGTGGTACCACCAGGATTCGAACCAGGGACACATGGATTTTCAGTCCATTGCTCTACCAACTGAGCTAAGGTACCATCCTTAAGCGAGGGCAAAAATAGGAATATTTTGTTTTAGAAAGAAAATAATCTGTAAAAATATAAGCATCATAGTATCTTTGTACCATGAAAACGAGTCAAAATCCTTATTTGGTAGTTGATGCGGGAAATACAAATATCAAAACATGTACGATATCTGATGATGAAATTTCGGTAGTTGAGATATTTAATGAACTAGAAGAGGTATTGATTCGTGTCAGAAATCAGGATTTAATTCTAATTTCAGTTGTAAATCCCCTCGTTAAAGAAAAACTTCAAAATGTTTGTAAAACCTTGTATGAAATTAAATACAATGTCAAAATGCCTTTTTCTTCGGCTTATAATAGTATGAATACAGTTGGTGTTGATCGATTATGTAATGTGTCGGGGATGTTAAAGTATGCTAAAAACAAGAATGCTTTAAGTATTGATATCGGTACTTGTATCAAATTTGATTTCCTCACTGCAGACGCTGTATATAAAGGAGGTTCTATATCTCCTGGTATTCAGCTAAGGTATAAGTCCTTAAATGATTACACCAATAATTTGCCCTTGATCAATCAAGTGAATCACACTTCATTAATTGGTAATGATACAAATAACTCAATCATTTCAGGGGTTTTGAATGGTATGAATGCCGAAATCTCAGGCATGATTTCTCGATATGAGGATGAATATGGCCCTGTAGATATTTATCTGACTGGCGGCGATGCTTTATATTTTGATATCCCTCAAAAAAATAACATCTTTGCAATCAAAAATTTGACTATCCTCGGAGCAGTTGAAATATATAAATTTTATGCGCAATAGTTTAGCTATCTTTTTTTCATTCTTCATTCTTGTAGCTAATGCCCAGCTTACAACGACTCATCCATTATCTTCATACGGTATCGGAGAATATAATGCGGGTTCGAATGCCATATCGTCTGCACTAGGCTTTGTCAATGCTTCAATGATTGATTCTGGTTTTGTGAATTATTATAACCCATCATCTTATTCACGTTTAAGTAAGGGAAACACTTTGCTTTCATTAGGAATTGATTCAAGATTTTCAATGTACTCTCAAGGTGGTGTTTCGGAAAATAAAATAGGATCCACGGTTGATCATTTTTCACTCGGTTTGAAAATGAACAAATTAATGGGAATGTCATTCGGTCTCAAGCCTTATTCTAAGGTGGGATATGAGTTTAGTGAAAATGTCTACACGGGTGTAGATTCTTTGAGGTATACATACACTGGAACTGGGAGTCTTCAAGATGTCTATTTGGGTTTTGCGATTTCGCCCATACAAACGGCAAATTCTCATTTATCAATTGGCTTTAACACCTCCTATCTTTTTGGATATGTTTCTAATGATAGAAAAAGTGAGTTGTTAAATGGTAGTACAGATCAAGGTGGTTTGTCTAAAGATATTACTAGGCTATCGGCATTCCATTATGAACTTGGGGCACACTTCCAACAAAATATCGGCTCAAGACATAAGTTATTGATAGGATTTATATTTGACCCATCCCAACGTTTTAATGCTACACTTGATAACGAACTTTATACTGCTTCAAATATAAACGCCCCTGAAATTTATGATACCATTTCTTACTCACGAATGAATGGATTTGTGGAAGTATTAAGTGTATATGAACTCGGAATTAAATATCAAATATTTTTCAAGGAAACCAAGAGGAAATCGAATACGAGGCGACCAAATTTAACCCTCTTTGCTTCTTACAAGAAATGGAATGGAATACAATCGGATTTTGAAACACCGTCTTCTGACTGGGAGGTAGGTAAAGCAGACAAATGGTCTATTGGAATGAGCTATTCACCAGAAACCAAATTGTTTGAGAATGTGGCAACCCTTAAAGCATTTGAAAAACTAAATTATAGAATCGGTGTTTATCAAATGAATATGCCGTTTTCGGCAAATGGGATCAATTATGTCGATCGTGGCACGACATTTGGATTTGGGATACCAATACTGGCTCAAATGTCATTGTCTTCCTTGAATTTTGCATTTGTATTGGGGCAAAAATTTAATGGAAATGACACTGGCTTAAAAGAAAATTATTTGGGCTTTAATTTTGGAATGGTGTTTTCACCTTCTGCTTTTGAAAAATGGTTTAGAAAAAGAAAGTTGGATTAGAAAAAAGAAAATTATGAAAAGGTTTGGGATATTATTTGGGATGATTTTTATGACCACTTTATTTTTTGGTCAGGAGATGGGTGAAAATAGAGAATGTAAACGCATGCTTCTTTTTGTTAGCCAAGAGCTAAAAATGCAAAATTATGCAATGGCCTCTATGTATTACCTCAAGGGAGAAGCAATATGTGGTGAAGAATATGGAGCCAAAGAATACGACAATATGTCGAAAACACTTCGAAATGCGATCATAACTGAAAAAGACAATGTTAGAAAAAAGCTCTATACAGACACCTTGTTGGGCGTTTACGATAGAATGGATGCAAAGGGATACTACGATGAATCCGAATCATCAAAACGTGCAACTTATATCATGATGTCTTCAAAACCTGATTATAAAAAGGCAGATGAAATTTATCTTCGGGCATTTGAGAACAACAATAAATACAACGATGCAGAGCTGACTTATTATTATTACAACCTGCATACATTGTTTTCAAT
>JABJEE010000190.1 GCA_018665005.1 Flavobacteriales bacterium | reverse complement strand
TGTGTGGCCAACCCTATAAACATTCTTTGTGACATGATAAGTCAACTTCAAAATGATGATTTAGCAGTTACAATACCCGGTTTTTATGACCGTGTAGAAACATTATCCCAAAAGGAAAGAAACGAAATGGCTAAAGCTCCATTTTCTAAGGAAGCCTACTGTAAATCTATTGATATTAATGATGTTCACGGTGAAAAAGGATACTCTACAATGGAAAGAGGATCAATAAGACCTTCATTAGATGTAAATGGTATTTGGGGGGGATATACCGGAGAAGGGGCAAAAACTGTCATTGCTTCAAAAGCATACGCCAAAATTTCTATGAGACTTGTTCCCAATCAGGATCCAGATGATATCACCAAACTATTCACAGAGTATTTTTCTTCAATTGCACCCGATGGAGTATCGGTAAAAATAACACCTCATCACGGCGGTGAACCGGCTGTAACCCCTGTTGATTCAATTGGGTATCAGGCAGCAAGTAATGCTTATGAAAAATCTTTTGGCAAAAAACCCATTCCCGTCAGAAGTGGAGGTAGTATACCAATCGTCGCTATGTTTGAAAAAGAATTAGGTCTAAAAACGGTTCTAATGGGTTTTGGTCTAGATAGTGATGCCATTCATTCTCCAAATGAACATTATGGCGTTTTCAATTTCTACAAGGGAATAGAAACCATTCCTTATTTTTTTGAATCATTTGCCAAACTTTCTAAATAAAATGAAATATTTTTTTTTCGGTTTAATTTTATTTTTAATGTGCGCCTGCGCATCTTTAAAACAACCAAAAATGGTTTCTTTCGAAGGGTTCTCTGACTTTAAAATGAAGCCCCGTGAAATTAGCTGTACCCTATCCGGTAATGTTTTAAACCCCAACAAGTCCAAATTAAAACTGCATCCTTCAACAGTTGATGTCTACATTCAACAAAAAAAACTTGGGCAGCTTTCAAACGAGGAAAAAATAATTCTCAAAAGAAATGGCACAACAGATATTTCCGTTCCTGTTATTGCCAATACCGAAAAGGGTGCACTAATTCAACTGACTACCCTTTCTTTTAAAGATTCTGTAGAGGTGAAATTTGTTGGTGAAGTTAAGGTAGGAATGGGTATCTTTAAAAAGAAAATTGCCATTAATGAGTCGTTCAAAACCTCTACGCGCTTTTTAAAATTTAAAAACTAATGCTCTCAGCAAATACTGAAAAAAAACTATTTCTTCTCGATGCTTATGCCCTGATTTATAGAGCATACTTTGCTTTTTCAAAAAATCCAAGAATCAATTCTTTGGGACAAAACACTTCGGCGGCATTTGGGTTTACAAACGTACTTATTGATATCATTAAAAATGAAAAGCCAACTCACATTGCTGTTGTGTTTGATCCTCCAGGGGGCTCTGTTCAAAGGCAGGAGGATTTTCAGGAATATAAAGCCAATAGAGAAGCTATGCCCGAAGATATTCGGTCCATGATTCCCCCGATAAAAGAACTTATACGGGCTTTTAATATTGAAGTAATCGAAGTGGCGGGATATGAAGCCGATGATGTGGTGGGCTCCCTCAGTGTTTTGGCTGAAAAAAACGGGTTTACTACCTACATGATGACTCCTGATAAGGATTATGCCCAACTCGTTACACCGTCTACATTTATATACAAGCCTGGGCGAGGAGGTGCTCCCCCACAAATTCTTGGTGTAAAAGAGGTCTGTGAGAAGTTTGAAATTACGAACCCCTTGCAGGTAATCGATATTTTAGGACTTTGGGGTGATGCATCAGATAATATTCCTGGAATACCTGGCATAGGTGAAAAAACATCAAAATTACTTATTTCGAAATACGGTTCAATGGAAGGTATATTCGAAAACGTGGAGGACTTGAAGGGCAAGCAGAAAGAAAATGTTATTGCATTTAAAGATCAAGGCCTGATGTCTAAAAAGTTGGCGACAATAATTATTGATATTGATTTAGAATTTGACGAAAACAAGCTTTTATTAAAAGAGCTAGATCGTGAGAAAATTAAAAACATATTTACGGAACTTGAATTTAGGAATTTATCTAAACGGGTTCTTGGAGAAGACTTGGTTATAGAGAAAAAAGCGGTTCCTGTTAAAAAAGAAACCATCAGTTCCTCAAGTCCAACGACCTCTGGTCAGCTTGATTTGTTTGGTGTGCAAAGCATGATTGAGCCGTCCGAGCCAAAGGAAACTTCAAGCTTTAAAACCATTGTAACTGAAAACGGGAAATATCACTTGGTTAGTGACGCTGAACAAATACAAGAATTGATTTCTATTTTAAATGATCAGGATGAGGTTTGTTTTGATACAGAGACCACTTCCCTTGAAGCCAGACACGCAGAGCTTGTTGGTGTTTCTTTTTGTTTTAAAAATAAGGAGGCTTACTATGTTCCAATAGCAGAAAGTGAAAACATTGAAGATAATCGGATTCAGCATTTCAAAACTTTCTTCTCAAATCCAAAAATCTTAAAAATAGGTCACAATTTGAAATATGACATAAAGGTGTTGAACCGATATGGCATAAGCGTGTCTAAAAATTGTTTTGACACCATGATTGCTCATTATCTAATCAATCCTGAAGCACGTCAAAGCATGGACTTTTTAGCTGAGTTTTATCTTGAATATAAAACCATATCAATCGTAGATCTTATTGGAAAAAAAGGGAAGAACCAAAAAAACATGAAAGACCTTTCTCCTGAACAAGTTTGTGATTATGCTTGCGAAGATGCAGATATCACGTTTCAGCTTAAAAAGTGTTTTGAAGAAGAAATAGCTAAACCTCATCTCAAAAGCTTGTTTTATGATGTTGAAATCCCCTTAATGTTTGTCTTAAAAAACATGGAAAATGAAGGCATCGCTCTTGACGTTCCTGCTCTTAATCTATTCGGTGAATCAGTTGAAAAAGACCTTGTACGATTAGCTGAAGAAATAACAAAAATAGCAGGTGAAACATTTAACATTGATTCTCCCCGACAATTGGGCGAAATTCTTTTTGATAAATTAAAGATTTCTAGCAAGGCAAAAAAAACCAAAACAGGACAATATGCGACCTCTGAAGACGTATTGGTAAAGCATAGAAAAGACCACCCCATAGTTGAAAGTATTTTAGAATATCGTCAACTCAAGAAGTTAAAAAGCACTTACATAGATCCTCTACCAGAATTGTGTGATGTGAAGGATGGACGAATTCACACCCATTTCATGCAAACGGTTACAGCCACCGGGCGTTTAAGTTCTAATAATCCAAATCTGCAGAACATCCCTATTCGATCGGCAAAAGGAAGGGAAATCAGAAAAGCATTTGTTGCAAAAAACGAAAACCATCAATTAATGGCTGTTGATTATTCTCAAATAGAATTGCGAATTATTGCCGCATTGAGCGAGGATAAAGCAATGATAGAGGCTTTTTCTAACGGTGTCGATATACATACGTCGACCGCTGCAAAGGTTTTTAAAACACCGGTGAATGAGGTGAGCCGTGAACAGCGTTCAAAGGCCAAAGCCGTGAACTTTGGAATTATTTATGGGCAATCTGCATTTGGACTTTCTCAAAATTTAAGCATTCCAAGGAAAGAAGCAAAAGCTATTATTGACAGCTATTTTGAAGAGTACCCCACCATTAAAAAGTACATGGAAAATGTAGTGGCTCACTCACGAGAAAAAGGATATGTTGAAACCATTCTAAAAAGAAGAAGATATCTTCCTGACATTAATAGTTCCAACGCCATTGTCCGGGGTTATGCAGAAAGAAATGCGGTAAATGCCCCTGTTCAGGGCTCGGCTGCTGATGTCATCAAATTGGCAATGATTAAAGTCCAAAACGAAATGGACGAGAAAGATCTAAAATCTAAAATGGTGCTCCAAGTGCATGATGAACTTATATTTGATGTGCTTGATGACGAAAGAGAAGTTATGGAGGAATTGGTAAAAAAGAACATGGAAAGTGCAGTAGTGTTATCCGTTCCTTTAGACGTTGAATACAAAATCGCCAACAATTGGCTAGAGGCACATTAACAATAAT
Organism: Flavobacteriales bacterium; assembly: GCA_018665005.1. Classification (GTDB taxonomy): domain Bacteria; phylum Bacteroidota; class Bacteroidia; order Flavobacteriales_D; family Crocinitomicaceae; genus UBA952. The sequence goes on along the minus strand of JABJEE010000190.1, from coordinate 1,836 downwards.
TGTTAAAGCTCAACCAGATATATTATAGCACCTCGTGAATAGTTTTATCTTTGTGTCTCAATTTTTTAAAAAATGGATATTTGGATCAAAGCCGCGCAACTGTTTTTATCGCTCGCAATTTTAGTTTCTCTTCATGAATTAGGACATTTTATTCCGGCCAAATTATTCAAAACGAGGATAGAAAAGTTTTATTTGTTTTTCAATCCTTGGGTTTCACTATTCAGATACAAAAGGGTCAATGGGGAAAAGAAGTACTCTTGGTTTTCCAAAAATTCTCCTGAAGAATGGAGCGAAGATCCAGATACAACTGAATGGGGTATCGGTTGGCTTCCTTTAGGGGGCTATGTTAAAATTTCTGGGATGATCGACGAATCCATGGATAAGGAGCAGATGGAAAAACCAGCTGAGCCGTGGGAGTTCCGTTCCAAGCCTGCTTGGCAACGTTTAATTATTATGATCGGAGGCGTAACCGTTAATTTAATTCTCGGAATGTTGATCTATATTATGGTTCTTTTTACATGGGGTCAAACACACATTAATCCAGAAAAAATGTCTCATGGAGCAAGTATACATCCATATCTAGGTGAAGAATACGGTCTCTTTTCTGGCGATCAAATCCTAACTGTTGATGGAGAAAAAATAGAAAACCTTGATGAGCTGAATAAAATCATAATGCTTCGTGATATATCTACTATCACCGTACGTCACGAGAACAATAAAACTGAAACGATTAGTTTACCAGAAGACATCGGTTCTCAGCTCTTTCAAGCTGGAGCTTTTCCTGTTTTTGGTATGCGAATGAAGATGGCTTCTGTCGCCAATGTAAGTAAAGGTTCTGGAGCAGAGAAAGCTGGAATTAAATCTGAAGACATTTTATATTCAGTGAACAATCAAGAAGTGACCTATTTTGATGAATTTCAAAAGTCTCTCTATGACAATAAGGGGAAATCAGTAGCCGTTGGTGTTTTAAGAAAAACGGCCGCAGGAGCAACTGACACCTTGTCCTTAAAAGCGAAAGTAGACGTAGAGGGTAAGATTGGCTTTGAGGTCGCTATGGGATCTGTTGAGGATTCTTCTGCCATTGAATCCAAATCCTATTCTTTCGGGGAAAGTGTTTCTCGTGGAACCTCATATGGACTCAATACCTTAACCGATTATGTAGCTCAATTTAAATTTATTTTCACTAAAAAGGGTGCTGGATCTATTGGTGGGTTTGCAGCCATTGGGAACATGTTTCCTCCCGTCTGGGACTGGCAAGCCTTTTGGCTAAACACGGCTCTTTTATCAATCATATTGGCATTCATGAATATTTTACCCATCCCTGCTTTAGATGGTGGTCATGTAATCTTTTTAATTTACGAAATGGTCACTGGAAAAGAAGCGCCTCAAAAAGTATTAGAGGTTGCCCAGTATATTGGAATTTTCTTGCTTCTAGGGTTAATGATCTATGCCAACGGAAATGATTTGATACGTTGGATTAATGGTGCTTTTTAAATCAAATGATTTTTTGTTTCTTTACAAAAATTTGCTCTATGAAAATGTTATATAAAAAATCTTTTTATCTGTTATCCGTCATTGTTTTGGGTACATTCCTATATTCTTGTGGCGCTCCTGGCGCATGTGATTGTAAAGAGAACGATCTTCTTGGACTAAAAGCAGATAGCACTATATCAGCAGATTGTCACGCTGCAGAGGAAGAGATGTCTCGGGATGATCAAAATGAGTACATAAAGGAATACAAGAGCTGCAAGTAAACCCTTAACGCTTTCTTTTTTTGTTTTTGGGTCTGAAACCCCAGCATTTTGAGCTGTCTTAGAACTTATATATCTTTAGACG
>JABJEE010000189.1 GCA_018665005.1 Flavobacteriales bacterium | reverse complement strand
TTTCGTTGACCGAAGAACCCGCCGCTCAAATAGGAAAAGGAGAGGTCATAAAATCGGGATGGAATAAGGAACTTGATGAGCTTCGAGAGATTGCGTATCATGGAAAGGACTTTCTTGCCGAGCTTCAAAAAAGAGAAGCAGAGCGCACACAGATTCCAAGTCTTAAAATTGCATTTAATAATGTATTTGGATATTATATAGAGGTTCGAAACACCCACAAAGACAAAGTTCCTGAAGAGTGGATCAGAAAGCAAACCCTCGTAAATGCGGAAAGATACATTACCGAAGAGCTAAAGGTTTATGAACAAAAAATACTTGGTGCTGAAGAAAAAATAATGTCACTCGAAACACGCTTGTTTCAGGAATTGGTACTGGAAATGGCCAACTACATTACACCCATTCAGGTCAATGCCCAAATTTTGGGTCGATTGGATTGCTTGTTCTCTTTCTCTGTAATTGCTAAGAAGTATAACTACTGCAGGCCCGATATTAACGAAGGGTTGTCTATAGACATTATAAACGGAAGGCATCCAGTGATTGAGCAATCGTTGGAGATCGGAGAGAAATATATTGCCAATGACATTCACCTTGATCAGGAAAACCAGCAGATCATGATGATTACTGGTCCAAATATGAGTGGTAAAAGTGCGCTGATTAGACAAACCGCTCTTATTGTAATTATGGCTCAAATGGGATGCTTTGTACCGGCCCAAAAAGCAGAGATTGGATTAGTCGATAAAGTATTTACCCGTGTTGGGGCTTCTGACAATATATCATCTGGTGAGTCCACCTTTATGGTAGAAATGAACGAAACGGCAAGTATCTTGAATAACATTTCACCTCGAAGCTTGATCCTTTTGGATGAAATTGGTCGAGGTACAAGTACCTATGATGGTATTTCTATTGCCTGGGCCATAGCCGAATACCTGCATGAGAACAAAAAAGCCAAATGCAAAACCCTTTTTGCTACGCATTACCATGAGCTCAATGAAATGACCCACAAGTTTGACCGAATCAAAAACTTCAATGTTTCGGTTAAGGAGGTAGGTAAAAAGATTCTTTTCATAAGAAAACTGGTCGAAGGTGGCAGTGAACATTCCTTTGGAATTCATGTCGCAAAAATGGCAGGAATGCCTTCTCAGGTGGTCAAAAGGTCTGAGCAAATACTCAACGACCTTGAAGCCATGCACTCATCTGTTGGAGGAAAGAAAAATAAAGAAGACATTAAAACAAGTTTAAATGACTCGATGCAGCTTAGTTTTTTTCAATTGAATGATCCTGTTTTAGAGCAGATCCATGAAGAGCTGAAAAATGTAGACATCAATTCTTTGACACCCGTTGATGCTCTTTTAAAGCTAAATGAAATTAAAAAATTAATCGGTAATTGATATGGACGTTTCTATAAAAAAAATGCGCTGGTTGCTCTTTCTATTAGGGTTTATGAAAATCCCAATGATTCGGTACACCAGGCCAAAGCTATTAGCCATTGATGACACTACCGTTCGGGTTAAAATTAAGCTCAGAAGACGAACTAAAAACCATCTCAGCTCTATGTATTTTGGGGCACTTTCTGTTGGAGCCGATATTGCTGGAGGCATTCAGGTATTTTATTTTTCAAAAAAGATGGACCGCAAGGTCTCTTTCGCCTTTAAAGGGATGAACGCTCAGTTTCTTAAAAGAGCCGAAAGCGATATTGTTTTTGAAAGTAATGAAGGACAAAAAATTCAAAAGGCCATGGAAAAAAGCCTAAAAGAAGGCTCTCGTATAAATGACAGTATTATGGTTGAAGCCAAAAATGATTCTGGAGAAATCGTGGCCACTTTTGAAATGATTGTTTCCGTTCGAGTTAACTGATTTGATTAGGTTTAAAAAGGGAGAAAAACACATATACACCAATTCCTATTGTCAAGTTCCCAATTAATATGTTTTGGGCATCAAATCTGTAAATCATAAAGGCGCCTGATATATTAAGCAATGCAAATAAGCAAATAATAACGGTGTTGATTCTTTTATCTGTGAAAAACCCTTGAATACAAAAATATAGTAAAAAGGGTGCAACCATCATAAGGATTCGGTCATGAACAGCGTTTGCATGAACAAAAGGTAAGATTAATAATATTGAAAAACTTGAAAAAAGCATTATTCGATCCCACTTTTTAAACCCCTTTTTAAATGCCCTTATTACTCCAATAACTAAAGGAATCCAAAACAAATCAAAAACTCGATAAATTTGACTTATGTTTTCAAGAGAATAAGCCATAGATAAACCATGTTTTGAAAAAAGACTCGATTGTCTTGATAAAAGGCTTTGAGCATCATAACTTTTCGTAAACAGCATCCCGATCAATAAAAAAATAAAAGTCGTTGATGCAAAAATCAGAATGTACCATACTCGAACCTTTCTTGTTTCTTCTGAAAAAAGGATATAAAAAAAAACCAATATTCCCCCTGCAAAAGAGCTTTCCTTAAACAACCCTCCTAGCCCTACTATGAAACCAAGGAAAACATATAGAGTAAAGGGGCTCCATTTTTGATTTCGACTCCTCAATAAAATGTAAAAAGGTATTAATATGAATACCCAACCGGTAATGTCCGTTAAAACGAACATTGAGAAAATAGCAATTGGAGGTAATGTAAAATAAATCCATAAAGCATAATTAGCTTTAACCTCGTCATTAAACAACAATAGAAATGTATTATAAATCAAAAACATCAATGCACAAAAACAAAGTGCATTTTGAATCAAAAATCCAGTTGCTATTTTTAAGCCAAAAAATAGATGTAGAGCCCCCGGTAAAATGAGCGAAAGTGGTTTCGATACTCTAGATTGAATGTCTTCACCTCCATCAAGGTTGAATAATAATTTTACGCCTGAAACATAGCTATTGCTGTCAAACTGTTGGTCTCTTAAGAAATAAAACAAACAATAATAAGTAGACATCAGTACTATTGAAATAAGTAGAATGCGACTTCTTTTCCTGTTTTGATTTGAGTTCTGCATGACCACAATAAAGATATAATATATCTTTAATCATCATTCAAGAAATAGATAACGTTCATTTAAGATGTATTTCCTAAATTTGTACCACTAAAAAAAAAATATGTATCCACCAGAATTAGTACAGCCAATGAAAGAAGACTTAACGTCTGTCGGCTTTAAAGAACTAACCTCAACTGAAGACGTTGATGCTTCAGTACAAAACACTACAGGAACAGTGCTTGTTGTTGTCAATTCTGTATGCGGTTGTGCCGCTGGAAATATGCGACCAGGCGTAAAGCTTTCTGTTGAAGGAGATAAAAGCCCAGATGCTTTGACGACTGTTTTTGCAGGAGTAGATACCGATGCGGTTGCTCAAGCGAGAAAGTACTTTTTACCTTATCCTCCCTCATCGCCCTCTGTGGCCTTATTTAAAGATGGTAAGCTTGTTCACTTTTTGGAACGTCATCATATCGAAGGAGGCACTGCCGAAATGATATCAAACAACCTGAAAGCTGCATACGCTGAGTTTTGCTAAACGCGACCTTTTTTTATTTAAAAACTTGTGATACCTGCAGGCGAATTCTCAAAGAATTAAGCTTGCCTGAGGAGGTCGTTCTTCGTGAAATAAAGTCTTATCCGATAACTCCTGAAGAGCTGGAAGAAATAAAAAAACACTTTTCCTCATACGAGGAGCTTTTCAATAAACGTGCGGTCAAATTCAGATCGATAGACTCCTCCTCTTTTGACGATGCTGATTATAAAAAATTGCTCTTGAGTGATTATACCTTTTTAAAGCGACCGGTTTTATTAACGGTGAAAAATGCTTTTGCAGGGAATTCCAAATATACAATACAGCAGATGCAAGAGGCGATTAACTAAAAAATATTAAGGTAAACTTAATGGAAGAGAGAGTAAAAAAATTTACGCTATATAGGACAAACGTTATTCTTTAATTACCTTCCCTTTGTATAAAGTGCCATTGGCAGATTGTGCAGTGAAGAAGTAAACTCCTTTAGTAAGATCAGTGACATCTATTCTAGATTCATATTGAAATTTATTCTCTATCACTAA
>JABJEE010000188.1 GCA_018665005.1 Flavobacteriales bacterium | reverse complement strand
GCCGAAACAAACACATTTAAGGCGTTTATATTTGACCATGAATTAATTTGAGGTATCGTAACTACGCGTTCTTCGGCCAAGCCAACCTCACCGCCATGACCTACGTAATTGATCAACAAAGCACCTCTTTGAATTCGATCAGAGATGCCATTCAAAACATCTGGGTAGCGCTGTCCACCTGCACTAGTCTGTTGTGGATAGGCATCTAGGTAGAGCTTGTCACAATTCATTTCACGATGATTTGCGGAAACAAACTCGTATTGGGGTTCCGTATCGGTATTAATAAAATAGCCCCCCTCTTCATCATCTGCAACCTGAACATACTTTTGTCTCCAATCACCATAAGTATTTGAAGAATTCTCATCCAAACAGCATGACGCACCTGCATTTAAAAACAAGCTAGAACCATTTTTCATGTAATGCTCAATTTTGTCTACTTGTTGCTTCGCCATAATAACATCAGATGCCAATATCCTACCAATACCGATATCCAACAAGTCTGATCCCGTAATAGATTCGTTATCGTCGAGCATTCCAAAGAAATCATCAGTTACCAATGCCGAAATATGATTTTCGCTATTCTGGACTTGATAAGTCAACATTAAATTATTGTTATCAGGGATTCGATCTTTGGGGTCATATGTCCCATCTCCAAATAATAGCAAATATTTTGGGGCAGTTTCGGGATTTGATTCTGAACGTTCGTAAAACATCTTGGCAAACATCCTTATGGCCACAGCGTCTTTCCCTCCTGAACTGAATTCATTGTAAATCTTATCGGATGTAACCACGTGAACAGTAGTGCCCTGTGCCCTATGCAAGTCGGCTAACCTTTCGGCCTCACCAATAAACAGAGGATTAGTGATGATTAAATAATCTACTTGTTCTAAACCGTGTAAATTCTGAAAATCTACAGAAGAAATAAACTCAGGACTAAAAAAGGTTCCTCCGTTGCTTACCACATATTCTCTGTAACTTAAAGAATCTAAGAACTCGAAAGTGTTGTTCACATTGGAGCCTTGTATTAAACGAGGATTATGTCTGTCTTCTAAACTCCACACGAATCCTGTTGAAGGAAAATTTGAGATTTGGAATTTTCCGAGACCAACTTGAGGACCAGTTAAATTTCGAAAACCCATTTGGGAACCATAAAAAACCAAATCTCGTTTGGTATTCAGTAAGATCCTGTCTAAATAAGTTAAAACGCTAGGGTTGTTTCTTTGAATAGTGACCTTGAGTGGGATAGATGATGGCGGATTTGACATAGAAAACACCTTTTCTGAACGGGCGTAATCACTGGTTGTTATTGGAAGAGAAGCCTCCTCAAGGGAAAGACCATTTACTGAATACCGTTGAAAAGTACCGGCTGAACTCCCTGCATTTGAAGCTATAGAAGTTTTAAAATAGGCTGGAGTACTTGAAATATTGGGAACTGAAAAGTTAAATACCTGCTCCAAATCAATATCAAATAGTTCGCCATACCATCGCTGACCACCTCCTACGAGCGAAACCAAATCATTTTCATAACAAGATCTGTAATCATAAGAATTTATGATTGCGTCATGTTGTTGCCCTGAAATACCGAATAGAGTAATCTGTTTGGGTGGGACTGAACTATTAATATTTACAAAGTAATATGAGTAGTCTGAATAAATGTTTTTTTCTTGATTAAATTCGGAAGTCCCATTTGGATGCCACCTATTCGGACCCCAACCATAAAAAAGAATATAATCTCCTTCATTAAAGACATTGTCTGCCGCTCCGTAATATCTAACCGCATTCTGCGCTAAGTCATCTGTTCTAGGAAGACTATTTAGCTCAGGTAGTTTCCCATCTCCATTACCATATACATGTACGTGGTTAGGATTGAGATTAGAAAGGTCGATACCCATTTCATTTAATAAATCAAAATCAATTTTGTGTATACCATCATTAGTGACTGAGATTTTATACCATTCTCCCGATCCTGGTTTCAATACAGATTCTAATACAAAATCTTTATTGGATGTAATGATCTTGTTTTTACAAGTAACTTGGATTGAAGTGATTTTTTGGATAGAACCATCTATTTTTATAAATGGAAAACCAGAAACGACCAAGAACTGATTCTTTCCGGCATTGGTAACTTTTAAATCCATTTGAAACTGATTGGTTACATTAAAATCAAGTTTCTTTAAAAATTCGATTTCAGAACTCAAACATTTTCCCGTCTCAAAGGAATAACTGGCTACTTTCTTTTTAGAAGATTTTATATTGATTTTCTTAAAAAACAATGGCTTTCCGTTATCATAAGCCACGTTACTGAAATCAGGAAGCTTATATTGCACTCCCTCAAATTCGACGTCTTTGGGTGATTTCCAATCTAAATCAATATTAAAATCCTGACAATAAGCCAAATGGAAGAAAAAAGTAAAAAAAGATAAACAGAATAACTTATTCATTATATGTTGATACGTGAATGGTTTATGCACTAAAAAACGCCAAATTATTAAATTTATTACAATAAATATGCGATATTTGTAACCTTAGAAACTAAATTTACGTTAAGATTGTTCGTGCATAAACTCAATTTTGTGAAGAAAAGACATTTTTTCTTGTTTGCAATTATTTTTGGTTCACTTATTTCGACCAGAAATAATGCGGTTAGATCGCAAGATCCAACCTTTACTCAGTTTTTCTCTAATCCAATTTATTTGAATCCAGCATTAGCAGGTTCATCTGGTTGTCCTAGAGTTTCTTTGAACTATAGAAATGAATGGCCTCAGCTGTCTGGTAATTATGTTACCTACTCTGCGGCATATGACACCTATTCGAAAGGGGTTCAAGGTGGTATTGGTTTGATTGCTATGCATGATCAACAAGGTCAGGGTACAATCACTACTTCTATGTTGGGTGGGATTTACTCCTTTAATCTTAAGGTAAATAGAAAGTTTTCTTTCATGTTTGGAGCAAGAGCAGCCTGGTTTCAAAAGTTTTTGGACTGGGACAAGCTTACTTTTGGTGATATGATTGACCCTCGTAGAGGTTTTATCTATCAAACAGGAGATGTTCCGAGAGGAAATGGAAGAAGAGGATTCTTCGATGCTTCAGCTGGTTTTGTCGGCTTCGGTAAAAACTTTTATTTCGGTGGTGCAGTTCACCATCTTAATCGCCCAGATGAATCAATGATTCTTGGGGAATCAAGACTTCCAATGCGTTTCACAGGACATGCAGGAGCAGATATTAAATTAGGTAATAGAGGTAAATACTACAACACTACGAGTATCATGCCCAACATCATTTACCAATATCAAAATGGTTCTCAGGAACTTAATATTGGAACTTACGTAAAGTATGGAAACTTTACTGTGGGCGCATGGTATAGAAACAGAGATGCCTTTATTCTTTGTTTTGGTATTACAACTGATAAGTTTAAGCTTGGGTATAGCTACGATATCACCGTTTCTAAATTAGGAAATGGTATTTCTGGCGGATCACATGAGGTCTCAATGGGCTTCAACCTCAAGTGTAGAAGAAAACCGAAAAACTTTAGGAAGATTTCCTGTCCTTCGTTTTAATTTAATTCTGATAATAAATCGGAAGAACACTAAACGTAGGTTCAAAATACGGGCTGTTTTTATAAATAAAATAAAGCTGATTCCATTCTGAAGAACGAAACTCTTCATCTTCTTTAAGCTTGGCTTTGTACTTCTTTTTTAATGTTGGATTTCCCTTTAAAATCTCTTCAATTTTATCGACAAAAACGTAGCTGGAGAAATATTCTTTTTGCTGAAGATAACTGTCAAAAAAGTTCCACACTAAATACGAATCCTCAGCTTCTGGTTGCAATACTGAATGAATAAACAAAGCGTTCTTTTGCTTGGCAGAAATCACGCAATCACCACGTTTCAAATTGACCAATTGATTATCTTTTTCAATACTAGGGTTTTTCAATTGAAAATGACCTTCATAGGGTTTAGTATATGATTCAAATTCTATTACCCTAAAAACACCGAGATTCATGACGGTATCTTTTTTTATTTTGGTCATTTCTACCTTATTGGCTTTTAGTCTTTTAATAACATCCTTTTCTTGTCTCCCGACAAAATACATTTCAGGAACAGAAATGGTATCCATGGGCCTAAATGCGTTCATAAGAGGTATATGCCTTTTATATGGTGCAGAAGTATCATATTTAAGTCTTTTAAGGCCGGTTATTTTATTTTTGGGAAAACTATGCTCATACCCCAAAAACAAAATAGAATCATGGGATTCATCTACCCGATTATAATTAGATAAAAGATAAGAGTTTGATGATGTATAATCACGTGCTTGATTTCTTGATTTTTCAATAAGCACTTTGTGGGTGGCCGTCCATTTAATGATTTCATCCATAAATGCATATGTAGCTCGCACTCTTGAAGGAAAAGGTTTAAGCATATGGGTTTCCACTGTAAACCCAATCGAATGAAAGAGACTTGCATAGCCCATTGAATAACGCGGCAAGTCATTAAAAGATGTAATTCCTTGCTCAGGGGTCTTCCCTATCAAATCCACATATGGAAAAAGATCTATTTGATAATTCGTTTTTAAAGCTTTCTTGAGGTTTGGCAATAAACTCTCATGGGTTATTTTTTTAATACTTGGAGACATCCGATCTTCTAGATTAGCAATATAAGTTAAGGTATATTGATAATCAGCTCCGTTAGAAACATGATTGTCAACGAAGATATCAGGATCTATGGCATGAAAAATACGGGTAAATGTAAAAGCATTTTTAGAATCCATTTTTATGAAATCTCGATTTAAATCTAAGTTTTGGGCATTTCCTCTGAACCCATACTCTAAAGGGCCATTCTGATTTGCTCTACTATTACCTGATCGATTCATCATTCCCCCTACATTATAGGCAGGGATAAAAGCAATGACAGGCAATTTAATGAGGACTTCAGGGTTAACAGACACCTGTTTCAACCAAATTAACATAGCATTTATTCCATCTGGTTCTCCTGGATGAATAGCATTATTAAATAAAATAGTCGTTTCTTTTCTGGCTTTCTTAAATGTACTCAAAGAGTCCCTACTACCGTTTACCATGCACAAGTAAATGGGAAGCCCATAATCTGAAGACCCCATATTAAAAAGCTCAATAACATCAGAAGAATCAGCCAAAATGGTCAAAATCTCAATTAATTCTGGATACGAGGGGGTTTCATTCGAATGGATCTCGTATTGAGAAAACGAACAAAAATTGATAAATAAACAAAAAGTAAAAATGACAATCTTCATTAATTCAAAGATAAAACTATTTTATGCTTATGATCTTAAATGATTGACCATCCGAAAGCAGGAAATAGGATTGTGATTGTAAAAAACTATAGTTTATCTGATTGTAACCAATTGTCAAAATGCCATTCTGAACTACTTTACCTTCAGAACTATGAAGAGTGTAGTTCAATTCAGCACCAGAATCGTTTACCATTACTAAAAAATCATTGACAGGGTTTTGGCTCATAAGACGCAAACCCTGCTTATTTTCCTCAACGATTAGGTTTGGGCATTCAATATTGGTTTCATATGAAGACGAATTCGATGGAATATCTAACAAAAAATCACAATAACATGGATCGTCGAGAAGGTACGTTTTCAACCAAGAAAGCGCATATACTCCGATTTCACCTCCCGCTAAAACAGGTGAGTTAGCGGCACCATGTCCTCCATTTGAAATTTCAAAATATAGCTTATCCGTACTTGAAGGAGTACCTTCATAATGCATGTATCCATATTCAGCCGAATTGGCAATATCATCGTTTTGTCCTGTGAATATCAAAACTGGCACATCGTGTATCAAGTCGCTAGGTTGGAAACCATTTAAATCTAACCACGGACACAATCCTATAACTGCCTTGAGGCTAGGGTCGATAGACGCTGCCAGTTGTGAGCCTCCTCCTCCCATGGACCAACCCGAAACCGCAAACCGATTGACATCAATTTGATTTTCTAAAGGAGAACCCGACCTTGTATTTTCTTCTTTTACTGTAACAATTGCATCTAATAAAGCTGTTGCGCGAGCTGACGGCCAATCAGCACAAGGGTCATTGGTTCCTAAAGTGATTGCAATGATGCCGTGTGAAGCATAAAAAGCGCCCCAATCTTGAATATCAGATTCAACACCACAATAGCCTGGAATGATGGCGATTCCTGCATATGGCGGAGTGCCATTTTCAGGGTAATAAATGGTCGCCCCATTATAATCCGGACCATTACGAATCGGATCCAAACCTTCAATTAGTATTCCTACACTATAAGGCCCTGGATTAGTTATAGATTCCAAAGAGACATCATCGCATTGAGCTCCCAGATGAATTTGAAATAAAAAGACAAAAGCGAATAAAATATATTGATGCATAAAATAAAGTTCAATT
>JABJEE010000187.1 GCA_018665005.1 Flavobacteriales bacterium | reverse complement strand
ATTGTAATATCCGGATCATTTTTTTGTTTTCTTTCGGGTGTAGAAAAGTCATAGCTAGATTGAAAAAATCGATAGCCCTTATAATCCATTACATGATTCATAAAAATACGCTTATTTATTTTTTTATTCTCCACGGAGTCAAGCAGTGTCACTTCACTAGCAAAAGAAGAAGGGGATTCTGTTCCGGGGTAATTTTCTAGCTGAAAATCACGACAGGTAAGTTTGAAAGGAATGGGTTTTCGAATCGAACCATATTCAAGTTGATAATTGAGTCCATTCATATTAATCATTTTTGGTGAGGGGATTCTGCCCATCCCACCTTCTAGAGTGACATTTTTAGAAGATTTCCCATCACTTACCTTAACCGTTAAATAATCTGCACCCCTGTTTTTATCTCCTGATGGAAGTAGCGCCTTTTTGGCGTTGTATAAGATATTCTTTACAACGAACTGACTGTTGCCTACTTGATATAAGGTTGTGGTTTTAAGCTCATTCCATTTGTTGATTTCGTAGGTGTTAAATAAAGAATCTTCGGGCTCTATTCCCGTTTTTCTGGATTCTCTCATTTTGGACATTTCTAATGAGCGTAGGGGGAAATCTGCACTCCATTGAATTTGACCATTTAGGTTCCTGATTTTTATACCATTAGCGTTGATTTGTTTTTCAAATCCCAATGGAACATTTCCGACCGATATGGTGCCCTTGTCATCTAAATAATTGGAGGTCATACCCTCAGTTACAATATCTAGAACCACGGCGTTTTTGTACTTTTTATCAATCTGAAATGAATCAACTCTTTTACTTTGAAAATTAACATACTCGACTGAAATCTCTTTATTTTCGAAACTCATTTCATCCGAAAAGTGATTTCCAAACCTATGCGTTATTTCTGACAGGTAATGTTTGTTACCCATTACTTGCGACCTCCCTGATTTTTTGTTTTGTGCCTTTACAAGTAAATGTGGATCAGCCGTATAAATATAATTACTGGACTCTCCTTCAGTAATCACCATTATACCTTCAAAGCTTGCATAGCGGGTAACACCAGCACCCAAAATAATCACAAGAAATGCCAGGTGAAAAGAGAGTATTGCAATTTTCTCTTTTCGAAACATTTTATGCGTGAAAATATTCGAAATTAAGTTAAGGCTAAGAAAGGCAAGAAGAAAAGTAAACCACGAGGCGTTGTAAACCAATATTTTTGCAGCTTGTATTCCGTACTTAGATTCAATAAATGTAGCGCCACCGATTCCAATAAGAAATAGAAGCAAGCCTAAGGTCATGGTTTTCATTGAAAAGACCCTATTCAATATCCTGTCCAATTTTTTTTCTGTCATAATAGACTGCAAAAATAGTTAAAGATTTAGGAAATGTAATTAAACGATTCTATTAAGAATTTTGAGACTTACAATTCTTATTTAAAACACATCAATGAACGATATGTTTTAGGACTTTTTCATGATTTCTGTTTCTAATCCTAATCATGTAGACACCTTGTTTTAATTCTGATGCATTAATAACAAATAGGTTAATGCCGTCCTTAAGATTAATGATGTCTTGTTTTACCGATTGCCCTTGGGTATCATAATACTCGACTTGTGTTTCTCCAAAAAACTGACTATCGTTGATAATTAAATTGAAGCTCTCCGAGCTGGGGTTTGGGTGCGTAGTGATATACGAATCTTGATTGTTGCAGCCAGAATGAATGGGTCCAAATGTTTCATTTTTACCATCTATGTCATATTGAACCAATTTGTAATAACAATCTTGAAAAGATGGGTCTAAATAAGAATAGGTGATTTCTGAAGTACTGTATCCCGCAGCAGATTCGCTTTGAATGAGCTCCCATGTGTAGCCATCCCTTGATTTCATAAGCTCGAAATGACTAGAATTGTATTCGGATTGTGTTACCCAATTGATCAGTATTGATTCATCGTCACAAATGGTATTAAAGCTGCTTAATTCAACAGGCAAAGGGTCTCCTGGCCCCCCAGCAAGACCCCAGTTACTCCATCCTTTAACATTGGTTCTTTTTACCAATGGGCTCACCGCATCTCCTGTATTGTCAACATGTGTGCCTGGCGCACCCCAAGGACTACTTCCTACACGTTTAAGTATGGTAACATGACAATCATCAACCAAGCTCAATATGCCTTCTGCTTCGAGGGTAATATTGTATGCTTTGTTTTCACTAGTAGTAATGCCGTCATTGGGTGTTATCTCCCAATATCCGTTATCAGTATTTTCAATTAAAAATGAGCCATTGCAATTGGTGGGGATGGTGTCACCATTTAAATTGTATCCCATTTGGGCATTGATCCATTCGTTTTTTAAGGAACCGCCGTCAGTGGCTTCCGTATATTCAATAGTCACAAACCTTTTATTGATTCCGTTATTCGAAATGGGGTATAGACCCGAACTCGGGCCAGAATTGGTGCCCGTAAACCATCTTTTCAGAATTCCCTCAATGAATCCACTTTGATAATTTAAGGACCCAATTTGAGCAGTTGAAGCCCCAATTGAAATGGTGTTACTTGATGTAATAATATTTCCGGTTTGCATCGTTAAAGTCTCTGAGACGACGATATTATCAAGAATGTTTAAAGCGCCGCTTGAAGACACATTATTTACAAGACTACCGATGACAACTGAGGGGATATTTGAAATAGCAATGGATGAAATACTATTTGTAAATTCAATTGTACTTGTCGAAGTATTGATGACTTTTGTTCCGATGAGTTCATAGTGATCATTGAATGCGCTTGCTTTTAACTCTGTATAACCATTGAGTATAAGGTTTCCCAGACCATTGAATACATCTGACTCATCTGAAAACCTTAACGTTCCATCAATTACAACGTTGCCAGGTACCCCGTTGTCGTCATTGGTCCTGAATGTGGCATCCAGAGTAACATCAGCACCAGTATTTATTGAAAGACTGCTCGTACCGTTTCCGCTACCAATCATCCTAAAAGATCCTGTGCCCGAAATAAGCTGCGGAGTGGAGCCATTCATTTCTATTTCCAAGTTATATGAATTATTTCCACCGTCGGTACTCATAAATCCATTGTTTAAAAAATTCCCACCGATTTGTATGGTATTTGTACCATTTTGAATCCAATTTATATTTCTTAAGCTTCCATTTGATTGAATGGTAAAGTTGTTTTGAATTGTAAGTGTTTTGTCACCAGAAATGCCGGGAGATAAGTTGGCGTTTTCTTCGATTTCAACATTCAATACACTTATGTTCTGATCAAAAATCAAACAATTATTGCTGCTAATTGACCCTTGGTAGGCTTTGACAAAAATTTCTGCTAAACCATTATTCGGAGGGACAACACCACACTCCCAAGTGGCCGGATCAGACCATGACAAATAACCACTCCTGTAGTTAACGGTTGAATATCTGTTCGGAAAACCCGATTGATCCGTTGAAGTAATTTCTGTGGTTAGAGTCTCGCCTATTGCGAGACCGTTAATAGCGCCCGTTCCTCCAGATCGTGTAATGTTTCCTGTTGATGCGCCATTTATTGCTCTGATTTCAAGACCAATTATGGTCATTTTATCATTTTTATTTTCTTGAGTACAGGCATATTCGAT
>JABJEE010000186.1 GCA_018665005.1 Flavobacteriales bacterium | reverse complement strand
TAAACCTATTGTATACCAAACCAATATTTTCTTGTTTTTATGTTCGACGACCTCTTGCTTTTCAGCCATTTTGCGTCCGACTGTCACAACTATAATTGCCAATAACATTCCCAATAGATGCTCCATCCCATAAAAGCGAGTAACTGCATTCTTCATCCAGCCCGAATCAAAAGAAACATTTCCTGAGGTGTAATAAAGAATAAGACCTAACAAAAGTTGAATATGAAGACTGATCATAGCAAAAAGATTAACCATCTTGTCTCTTTTCTCATAGCTGGTTTTGTTTACGGCAGCATTATAAATGGCATATATAAGTAATCCTAAAA
Organism: Flavobacteriales bacterium; assembly: GCA_018665005.1. Classification (GTDB taxonomy): domain Bacteria; phylum Bacteroidota; class Bacteroidia; order Flavobacteriales_D; family Crocinitomicaceae; genus UBA952. Next base: position 11,704 of record JABJEE010000186.1, on the reverse strand, counting down.
CCAACCACCTTAATCCCGAATGTGAGTGTACTAGCATAATATTATTTTTAGTCGTTTAATTTAAGCACAGCTAAAAATGCTTCTTGAGGGACCTCTACCCTTCCCACCTGACGCATTCTTTTTTTACCTGCTTTTTGTTTTTCTAATAGTTTTCTTTTTCTAGTAATATCACCACCATAACATTTTGCCGTAACATCTTTTCTTAACGCTTTAATTGTTTCGCGAGAAATGATTTTGGCTCCAATGGCAGCCTGAATTGGTATTTCAAATTGTTGTCTCGGAATTAATTCCTTGAGTTTCAAGCAAATTCTTTTTCCCAAATCAAAGGCATTACTTCGGTGAACTAGTGCCGAGAGGGCATCAACTTGTTCCGAATTCAATAATAAATCCATTTTGATTAAGTCCGATGTTCTGTATCCAATTGGATGGTAATCAAAAGAAGCATAACCCCTCGAAACAGACTTTAATCGGTCATAAAAATCAAAGACAATCTCAGCCAAGGGCATTTCAAAGCTAATTTCAACCCGATCTTGAGTGAGATACACCTGATTCTTCAGCTCTCCTCTCTTTTCTATACATAGAGTCATGATCGCTCCAACATATTCTGTCTTGGTAATCACTTGTGCTTGAATGTATGGTTCTTCTATTCTCTCCATTCCTGAAGGGTCAGGAAGCTCAGAAGGGTTGTTTACAATGAGTACCTCGTCCGGAGCCTTTCTAAGATAGGACTTATAAGAAACATTTGGTACAGTTGTAATTACTGTCATATTGAATTCTCGATCCAGTCGTTCCTGAATGATTTCCATGTGCAGCATTCCTAAAAACCCACATCTAAACCCAAACCCTAAGGCCGCCGATGACTCCGGCTCAAAAACTAGAGAAGAGTCGTTCAATTGAAGCTTTTCCATGGAGTAGCGAAGCTCCTCATAGTCCTCTGTATCCACTGGGTAAATCCCAGCAAAAACCATTGGTTTAACATCTTCAAAACCTTTAATTGCATCAAGACAAGGGTTGTCTGTTGCAGTAATCGTGTCTCCCACTTTTACCTCATTCGCTTGCTTTATTCCAGAAATTATATATCCAACATCTCCTGTTCTTAGCTCCTTTTTAGGAATCAATCCCATCTTGAGGATTCCAATTTCATCAGCATTATAATCTCGCTTTGTATTAAAAAATCTAATCCTTTGTCCTTTCTTGATGGTTCCGTTTTTAACCCTGAAATAGGCAATTATGCCTCTAAAGGGATTAAATACCGAATCAAAAATCATAGCCTGCAGTGGCTCTTCATCGTTGCCTTTTGGGGCAGGGATGTTTTCAATAACAGATTTTAAAATCTCTTCAACTCCTAATCCTGTTTTTCCTGAAGCACGAATGATTTCGTCCTCTCCACATCCTATCAGCTCAACAATTTGATCTGAAACCTCTTCTGGCATTGCGCCTGGCAGGTCCATTTTATTAAGTATTGGGATAATATGAAGATCATGCTCTAATGCCAAGTATAGATTCGAGATTGTTTGGGCCTCAATTCCTTGAGAAGCATCTACTATCAAAAGAGCACCTTCACATGCGGCGATAGATCTGGAAACCTCATATGAAAAATCAACATGTCCCGGAGTATCTATAAGGTTCAAGATGTAATCCTCTCCCTCATAATTGTGACTCATTTGGATGGCATGACTTTTTATGGTAATTCCACGCTCTCTTTCGAGCTCCATATCATCTAAAGCCTGATTCTGCATCTCTCTTTCAGAAATGGTTCCTGTCGTTTGAAGAAGCCGATCCGCCAAAGTACTTTTTCCGTGATCAATGTGGGCAATAATGCAAAAATTGCGTATCTGTTTCATGAGCAATCAAAACTACACTTTAAATCCCAATTTGACTATACTTTACAGGTATTTTATTGAAGAAAAAGCGTGTTGTTTTCTTATTTGTTTTTATAGAATCTCGACAATTGAACTTCTTCGTGTAATGCCTTTCCATCAATCATAAAATCAGCCATTTCCTGGGCCAAAAGCGGTGCCATTAAATAGCCTTTTGTTCCGAGACCATTAAAAATAAATAAGCTCTTGTGTTTTGGATGCTCTCCCAAAACGGGTCTGCGATCATATACCGTCGGTCTTATTCCTGCTATTTGCTCAGTTATGTCGTAGCTTCCTGAATAAAGACCATTTATGACGTTTAACAACTCTTTCCTACCATGATCCGTTACCTTGGCGTTATTGGTGTTGCGTTCTATTGTTGCGCCTATTTTAAAAGAATCAGCCCCTACTGGTAAAATAAAGCCTTTTTTGTTCCAAGTTTCTTCATTTGGCATTTGCTTGGCCTTTACTGTTAATATTTCACCTTTGGTGTGCTGTATTTCTATAGAGTTAAAATACGGCACCTTGTCCTGATCTGTGCCGCAACAAAAAACAACTGAATCGTATTTTTCACCATTGTACATCATTTTATCACGATTAAAAAGAGCATAATCAAATGATTCATGCTTCAAACAGTTATTGGTTCGAAATAATTTATGCGTTTGTTGCATAAAAGCCTGGGCATTTACCCTAAAGGCGTTTTTGACTATTGCAGAACCCAAGTTGTTTTGAGTGCTTGTAAATTCATGTTTGTAATTCTCTTCTGGTGACAAGTATTTCTTGTAGGACTCTTCTTTTTGCTTTCGGAGCCAATATTTTTTCTCTTGTTCACTGGCAAAAAACCTCCTAATTTTAATTGAATTAAAAAACTGGCTGCCTGTAGCGACCTCTAACTCCTTATAAAAACCTATAGCAAACGGAAGAAATTCATCTACTCGCCAAGATTTAGTGACCCTTCTAAACACAATTGGATTGATCATTCCTGCAGCTATTGTTGATGATTTGTTTTGCTTATTGTCAAGCAAAAGAACGAGATGGCCTTTTTTAATGAGTTGCCAAGCCAAAGTAACTCCTGCCACCCCACCACCAATAATTAAATGTTTTTTCATTCGATTCTAGCTACACCTATGGTAAAAATAATTATTTTGATTGACCTGTTTACATTTATAATTTCCTTACAAACCTCCCTTAGTGTTGAGCCTGTTGTTACCACATCGTCAACCAATCCAATGGTTTGGAATTTCTTTAATTTATCAGACACGACAAATGTATTTCTCACATTCATTCGACGTTGTTCGCGACTTAGCTTTGTTTGACTTTGAGTTTGTTTTCTTTTTTTTATAAGGTTTTGCCGAATTGGTGTTCCTGTAATTGATGACAACCCCTTGGCGATATAGTATGCTTGATTATACCCCCTATCAAATTTTTTTCTGTGAAACATAGCAATCGGGATAAGGCAATCCAGTTGATTAACACGCACTAATTCCTCAATCGAAAGTCCTAGTTTTTCACCTAAAAACAAACCCGTCTTCCATGATCCACGGTATTTAAGTTGGTGTATTAAGGATTGTCCAACCCCGTCCTTGGAAAAATAAAATAGACTATAGGCAGCATGTACATTTGAAAGGTTCACTCCTTGTAATATTTGACTGTTTATTTCTCTTTCAAAAGGCTGTGACCACATAATTTTCGAATTACAAGCAAAACATACCCCCCTACCTTTATGCATCGTTTCTTTATCACAACCCACGCATTTTTGAGGAAAAATCAATCCAAAAATAACATCTATTCTATATTTTAGTTGAGAAAAAAACCTTTGAAAACTTGTAGGCAAAGCGATTAGTATTTATATGAACATTTAGGTGTGAAAAAAGGAATCAAAGCTCTTGTCAAATCATTTGTTATCTGAATTATATTTATAGTATATAAAATTGAAAAAAAATCAATACCATTTATAAAAAGGCTTGATAAAAGTTTTACATAAGAGTAAAAAACTTTGTGGATATCTTTCCCCTGAATGTTAATAATCGCTGAAAGGTCTACTAGTTAATGATTTGCGAAATGAGGTGTTGATAACATTGAGAAATTGTTCATTTCTTTAATTTGAAAAGGTGAGATTTTTGACAATTTTTGTATGCCTCAACAAAGAGAAAAAGCATACAAGAAACAACTACTTTGCTTGAATAATTGAGGAAGCAGAACGCTTAAGGGTAATATTTTCAAATCCGAGTCTAAAATTAGACTCCATTGATTATGTTTTTCCTTAATTGAAATAAAACCAAAAACAAAAGAATATGGCCGAACAAAAAGAACCCATCCTGCAAGAAAACACAAATAGATTTGTGTTATTTCCAATTCAACATGATGACATCTGGTCTTTTTATAAACGGGCAGAAGCAAGTTTTTGGACTGCAGAGGAAATTGACCTCCAGCCCGACCTGATAGATTGGGAAAGTAAATTAAATGACAACGAAAGACATTTTGTGAAGCACGTTCTTGCTTTTTTCGCTGCTTCAGACGGTATTGTAAATGAAAACTTAGCCGAAAACTTTTTGGCTGAAGTGCAATACACTGAAGCGAAGTTTTTCTATGGGTTTCAAATCGCCATGGAAAATGTTCATTCAGAAACATATTCCCTCCTCATAGACACTTACATTAAAGATTCAGCGGAGAAAAAACATCTTTTTAATGCGCTAGACACTCTTGATTGTGTTAAGAGAAAAGCAGATTGGGCATTGAGATGGATAGATGAGGGTAGTTATGCAGAAAGACTTGTTGCATTTGCTGCTGTTGAAGGTATCTTTTTTTCCGGATCGTTTTGCTCAATATTCTGGTTGAAAAAAAGAGGTTTAATGCCTGGACTTTCGTTTTCCAATGAATTAATTTCAAGGGATGAAGGTCTTCATTGTGATTTTGCCTGTCTCTTGTATACAGAGCACTTGGTTAATCAACTTCCAAAAGAAGATGTGGCTAAAATTATACAAGATGCTGTAGAAATTGAAAAAGAATTTGTTACCGATGCACTACCGGTCAAACTTATCGGAATGAATTCTGACTTGATGTCACAATATATTGAATTTGTTGCTGATAGGCTGCTTGTTGAGCTTGGCAACGAAAAAATTTACGAGGCTTCTAATCCATTTGATTTTATGGAGATGATCTCAATACAAGGTAAAACCAACTTTTTTGAAAAGCGCGTTGGTGAGTATCAAAAAGCAGGAGTGTTATCGGGGGATGATCAAACTTTTAGTTTGGATGAAGATTTTTAAGAATTGTTAAAATAGAATTAGATGTACGTAGTAAAAAGAGAAGGAAAAAAAGAACCCGTAAAATTTGACAAAATTACGGCAAGAATTATAAAAATGTGTTATGGCTTAGACCCATTGGTTTCTCCAGAAGCCGTTGCCATGAAGGTTATTGAGGGGATCTACGATGGCGTTTCAACATCAGACCTTGACAACCTTGCCGCAGAAGTTGCGGCGGCGAAAACCATTGACCACCCTGATTATGCCCTATTGGCATCTCGTATTGCTGTGTCGAATCTGCATAAAGAAACGAAAAAAACATTTTCAGATGTAATGCAGGATTTATACAATTATATTGATCCAAAAACTGGAGAAAATGCAGCCCTATTATCCAAAGAAGTTCATGACATCATAATGGATAATAAAAACTTGCTTGACTCGAGCATCATATATGATAGAGACTTTAGATATGACTACTTTGGTTTTAAAACTTTAACCAGATCATACCTGATGAAGTTAAATGGAAATATTGCTGAAAGACCTCAACAAATGCTCATGCGTGTTTCTGTTGGCATTCACAAAAATGATGTTGAGTCTGCAATCCGAACCTACAATTTAATGTCAGAAGGATGGTTTACGCACGCGACACCAACATTGTTTAATTCAGGAACTCCAAAGCCTCAAATGTCATCTTGTTTTCTACTAACCATGAAAGAGGATAGTATCGATGGTATTTATGATACTTTAAAATCTTGTGCTCAAATTTCTCAATCTGCAGGAGGAATCGGACTTTCTCTTCATGATATTCGAGCAACAGGCTCATACATTAAAGGCACGAATGGCACCTCAAATGGAATCGTTCCAATGTTAAGAGTTTTCAATGATACTGCTCGATATGTTGACCAAGGTGGTGGAAAACGTAAGGGTTCTTTTGCAATGTACCTAGAGCCTTGGCATGCTGATGTTTTTGACTTCTTAGATCTAAAAAAGAATCACGGAAAAGAAGAACAGCGCGCGCGTGATTTGTTTTATGCCTTATGGATTCCCGATTTATTCATGAAGCGTGTAAAAGAAAACGGTGATTGGACCCTAATGTGTCCTCACGAATGCCCTGGATTGTCTGATACTCACAGTAAAGAATTTGAGAAACTTTACACCAAATACGAAAAAGACGGTAAAGGAAGAAAAACCATAAAAGCGCAAGACCTTTGGTTTAAAATACTTGAATCTCAAATAGAAACAGGAACTCCATATATGCTCTACAAAGATGCTGCTAATGCAAAATCTAACCAGCAAAACCTTGGCGTTATTAAGTCTTCTAACCTTTGTACTGAGATTATTGAATATACTGCACCTGATGAAGTTGCGGTTTGTAACCTTGCGTCCCTGGCTCTACCAAAATACGTTAATGATGATTCAACATTTAATTTCGAAAAACTATTTGAAGTAACGTACCAAGCAACCATAAACCTTAACAGAATTATTGATGAGAATTTTTACCCTGTTGAAGAGGCTAAAAACTCCAATTTAAGACACCGGCCAATTGGTTTAGGCGTTCAAGGATTGGCTGATGCATTTATCATGATGAGATTGCCTTTTGAATCAGAAGAAGCAAAGGCACTTAACCGTGAGGTTTTTGAAACCATCTATTTTGCGTCAATGACAGCGTCAAAAGATTTAGCAAAAGAAGATGGGGCATATGAATCGTATGCAGGGTCTCCTGTTTCTAAAGGAATATTTCAATTCGACATGTGGAATGTTAAACCAACCCAAAGGTGGGAGTGGGACCTTCTTAAAGATGAAGTGAAAAAATATGGTGTAAGAAACTCATTGTTATTGGCCCCAATGCCAACAGCCTCAACTGCTCAAATACTCGGAAATAATGAATGTTTTGAGCCTTATACCTCAAATATTTATACCCGTAGGGTTTTATCTGGAGAGTTCATTATTGTAAATAAGCATTTATTGAAAGATCTCGTTAAAGAAGGTCTTTGGGATAAAACAATGAGACAAAAAATAATGGCTGCGAATGGATCTGTTCAAAACATTGAAGATGTTCCGGAGAATTTAAAGCAATTATACAAAACAGCTTGGGAGATTTCACAAAAATCAATTATTGAGCAGGCCGCTGATAGAGGGGCATACATTTGTCAAAGTCAGTCGCTAAACATCTTCATGGAAAATGCCAATTTTGGAAAATTGACCTCAATGCATTTTTACGGATGGGAAAAAGGACTTAAAACAGGTATGTACTACCTCCGAACAAAAGCGGCTACAGATGCCATTAAGTTTACTGTTGACAAGGATGTTGTTGCTAAAAGCACGAGCAAATCTAAAGAGGAAATCGCCTGTTCTTTAGATGATCCTGATGATTGTGAAATGTGCTCTGGTTAGTCTTGTAAATAATTCATTGAATATCAAAAAGGGTTGCTGTTGCGGCCCTTTATAATTTATAAAGAATCTATTTTTCTGATATGAAAAAAATTAAATCAGCATTAATTTCCGTTTACTATAAAACCGGATTAGAAAACATCGTTCAAGAGCTACATAAAAACAATGTTGAAATCTATTCAACAGGTGGAACCCAAGCTTTCATTGAAGAGCTCGGGATACCGGTGATTCGTGTTGAAGATTTAACAGAATATCCTTCTATTCTTGGTGGACGAGTAAAAACACTTCACCCAAAAGTTTTTGGTGGTATCCTAAATCGCCGATCTTTACGCTCAGACCAAGAAACCATTTTAGAGTATGGCATTCCATCTATTGACCTTGTAATCGTTGATCTTTATCCATTTGAAGAAGTTTGTTCTTCTGGAGGGAGTCATGACGAAATTATTGAAAAAATAGACATTGGCGGAATTTCATTAATTCGAGCAGCAGCAAAAAACTTTAATGATGTTGTGGTATTGTCAACGATAAAACAATACGCAGGATTTGTTGAAATTCTAAAAGAACAAGGCGCCAATACTACCGAAGAGCAGAGAAGAAAATATGCTAGTGAAGCCTTTCAGGTTTCTTCTCATTATGACACCTCCATCCATGATTACTTTGCTCCTGAACAAACGGAGTATTTAAAGATCAGTAACTCTAATTCAAGAACCCTAAGGTATGGCGAAAACCCTCATCAAAAAGGCTTCTATTTCGGAGACTTTAATGAGATGTTTGATCAACTTCATGGTAAAGAACTTTCATACAATAACCTTTTGGATGTTGATGCCGCCATGAATCTTATTCTCGAATTTCAAGATGCTTTGCCAACCTTTGGTATTTTAAAACATAATAATGCTTGTGGCTTTAGCTCGAGGAAAACGATTAAGGAAGCGTATACCGCTGCTTTAGAAGGAGATCCTGTTAGTGCCTTTGGAGGCGTTCTCGTTTCAAATAAACCCATTGATAAAGAAACTGCTGAATTAATTACTGATTTATTCTGTGAGGTTCTTATAGCTCCCGAATTTGAAGAAACTGCTTTAACGATTTTAAAACAAAAGAAAAATAGAATTCTACTTAAGTCCCATTCCTTTCAAAGAGCCAATCGCACTGTCCGAACCATTTTAAATGGTTTTCTTGTCCAAGATAGAGATGTTTTAACTGAAACAGAGAAAGAATTAAACTGTGTGACTATAAAAAGGGTAGACGATTCGGAAGTTTCGGACCTTTTATTTGCCAATAAAATATCTAAACATACGAAGTCAAATACTATTGTTTTGGCAAAGAACAACCAGCTTTTAGCAAGTGGAACTGGTCAAACCTCTCGAGTTGATGCCTTAAGACAGGCTATTCACAAGGCAAAATCTTTTGATTTTGACCTCAATGGAGCAGTCATGGCAAGTGATGCTTTTTTTCCGTTTCCCGATTGTGTAGAAATCGCCTGTAACGAAGGAATTAAAACCGTTATTCAGCCTGGAGGATCAATAAAAGACAAATTATCAATTGAGTACTGTGACGAAAATGAAATGAAAATGGTTTTTACCGGAATTCGTCATTTCAAACATTAACTTTATTATATTTGAATGTTGCCTTTAATTTATGGGCTTCTATTGTTTCAATATAAATTTTAAAATGGGGATTTTTAGTTTTTTAACGCAAGAAATAGCAATTGACTTAGGTACGGCTAACACCCTAATTATTTGGAATGATAAGGTCGTCGTTGACGAGCCTTCAATCGTTGCTAAAGACATTCAATCTGGAAAAATTGTGGCAATTGGAAAAAAAGCCCAACAGATGCATGGAAAAACCCACAAGTTAATTGAAACAGTGCGTCCCCTAAAAGATGGTGTTATCGCTGATTTTCAAAGTGCAGAACAAATGATTCGTGGGATGATTAAAATGATCAACTCGGGAAGAAGTCTGTTTAACCCAACATTGAGAATGGTTATCTGCATTCCTTCTGGAATAACAGAGGTTGAAAAAAGAGCGGTTCGTGATTCTGCAGAACATGCAGGTGCAAAAGAGGTTTACCTCATTCATGAACCAATGGCTGCTGCTATTGGGATTGGGATTGATGTTGAAGAGCCCATGGGTAATATGATTATAGATATCGGTGGAGGAACATCTGAAATTGCAGTAATAGCGTTAGGTGGTATCGTTTGTGATAAATCAATAAGGATTGCAGGGGACGACTTCACCAATGATATAGAGGAGTATATGAGACGACAACACAATATTCTTGTTGGAGAAAGAACTGCTGAACAAATCAAAATAGAGGTGGGGGCAGCATTGCCCGATTTAGAAACCCCTCCTTCGGATTTTGCTGTAAGGGGAAGAGATTTGATGACTGGAATTCCCAAAGAAATAATGGTTTCATATACTGAAGTTGCACATGCTTTGGATAAAACCATTTCAAAAATCGAAGAGGCTATTTTAAGTGCCTTAGAGATGACTCCTCCAGAACTATCTGCGGATATATACAAAACAGGTATCTATTTAGCTGGTGGTGGATCTATGCTTAGAGGACTTGATGATCGAATCTCAGCCAAAACAAAGCTTCCTGTTCATATTGCAGAAGATCCTTTAAGGGCAGTTGCGAGGGGAACAAGTATTGCCTTAAAAAACATCGATAAATATCAGTTTCTTATCAAAGATTAATTCTTTATAATTTTCTTTTTCTTCGGGTTTATTCACCGGTTGTTTATTATCTTTGAAGATGCAGAATCTGATTGAATTTATTCAAAAACTAAGAGTTTTCTTCGTTTTTTTATTTCTTCAAGGAATTGCTTTCTACTTTTATATCTCATTTATGACTGTACCCAAAAGCAATTATTTCACTACTGCATCCTCTTTTTCTGGAACCCTATTTGAGATTAAACATTCGATAACCAAACATTTCAATCTTGAAGAGAACAATCGAAACCTTCAGATAGAAAACATTAAACTCCGGTCTAAAATTCCTTCTTTTTTGTACGAACGACAAAAAGATTCTATTCCTGTTCAGGACACCATTCATCAACAACAATATCATTACATTCCAGCAACAATTATCAACTCGACAACAACGAGTAGGAATAATTTTTTTACACTAAACATCGGAAAAACACAAGGTATAAATCGCGGTATGGGCGTTTTTTCTAGCAAGGGAGTGGTTGGAATTATTCACGCTTCCAGTACGCATTTTAGCATTGTAAAAAGCGTGTTAACTTCAGATATCAACATAGATGTCATGATTGAAGGTAACGGTGCGTTCGGCTTGCTTAAGTGGAATGGAGAAGATCCAAATGTAGGATACATCTCTGGTATTACGAATGATATAAAAATAGCTATTGATTCGAAGGTTATTACGAGAGGGGGTAGCGGTATCTTTCCTAAAGGGCTCCCTGTCGGTAGAGTTACTGCCGTTAAACCCATTGAAGGAAAGTCTGTATGGAAAATCGAAATTACTTTTTCAGAAAAATATAACTCACTCGAAAATGTATATGTAATCAATAATTTGTTTCGCAACGAGATGATCTTGCTTGAAAACGACAACGGGGAACAATAATTATGGGACAATTTTACACTTTCATTTTTAGATTCTTGTTATTTGTTTTTCTACAAGTATTTATTTTTAATCAATTAGAAATAAATCCATATGTACACATTATGGTTTCGCCATTGTACATCATGCTTTTGCCTTTCGATTTATCAGTTATTCGTTTATTATTTATTTCCTTTTTTTTAGGTCTTTTTATTGATGTCTTGTCTAACACTTTTGGTTTACACGCTTCAGCTTTGGTTTTTATGGCTTACTTAAGACCTTTCGTTTTCCGGTGGTTTGCTCCTCGTGATGGGTATGATACAATTAAAAATCCATCTATATTCGACATGGGAAACAAGTGGTTTATCTTTGCTTTTGGGTCACTGTTGATTTTTCATCATTTGTGGTTTTTTTCCATGGAGAGTTTTTCAATTTCAGAATTCTTGTTAATTCTTCAAAAAACACTGCCCAGCACCCTGCTTTCATTTATCGTTTGTGTTATCTTACAAACCTTACTACTTAAAAAGTCAAAATAAATTGAATGTAGAAAATAGAAGATATGTGATAATTTCCTTCATATTGTTTGTTGGGATTATATACATCTCTCGGCTTTTTTACATGCAAGTACTTGATGATACGTGGAGTGACAG
>JABJEE010000185.1 GCA_018665005.1 Flavobacteriales bacterium | reverse complement strand
AGAGCTAATAATGTTAACCCCGACAAGCCTTCGGGTCTTTTTCCTTATGAGGGAGCCGAGCTGAGTCCAGACTGTATTGTGTTTTTAGGTTCAAATTTCTCAGATGATGACAATCAATATCAAGGGGCTGTACATTGGCAGGTTTCAACCGATGTGGGTTTTTCTTCTTTGATTTACGATGATTGGTTTCAACACGAAAACTGGTATTATGACGAAGACCTTGAGGCAGGAAACAGTATGACTGAAAGAGAGATAAGCTCTCTACAAGAAAGCACCAATTACTTTTGGAGAGTCAGGTACCGCGATCGCAGTTTAGGATGGAGTGATTGGTCTGATCCTATTGGGTTTTCTACATCATTAAGTATATACTCGGCCAATCTCCTTCAAAATCCCGGTGCTGAAGACGGCACCAACTCTTGGACAGGGGTTTCTGGGTCTTTTGAATCTATTTTAAGTGGGGAATGCGCCGGAAACAACTCGTATTCAGGGGCTCGACTATTTGCTGTTGGTGGGGTATGTGATCCAAATGCATATGGAGAAGGGTATCAAGATGTCGACCTTTTCTCTTTTTCTTCAATGATTGATAATGATTCAGCAATTGTTTTTTTTGGTGGATATTTAAGTGATTATTCTGGTGATGACATTCCTGCATTTCACCTCGAATTTTACAATGCGGGGGACGGCTTGCTTGGCTCAACAATGAGCTATGAAAGCTCTAGCCCCGATTGGGAATACCTTTTCGATAACATCACCGTTCCTTCAACCACAAGGAAAATACGCATGGTTTTGACTGGCACAAGAAATGCTGGAACAGATAATGACAGTTATTTCGATGATTTATTTATTAGGATCAAACCTATTGGTAATGATTGTGAGCAATTGTCACTTGATGTTGAGGACAAGCCCGACCCTATATCGATATATCCCAATCCAACTGGAGATGTTTTTTATGTAGAATCAAACACTGAACATCTCAATTTACCCCTTCTGGTATATAATCAAGAAGGAAAAATTATCGTTGAAGGATCATTAGACTCCATTAAAAAAATGATTGACCTTTCTTCTTTTCCTTCAGGTGTATATTACATTAAGGTTGATGATTTTCCTGAGAAGAAAATCATTAAATCGTTATAGAGGAGTCTGTATGTAGGTGATTCACATCTGGTAGTTTTAGTACTGACAAGACAAATGAAGAAAATAAAATAAGAAGTCGATCCGGGATAAAATTCATTTCGATTTCAGAATTAATCGAAAAAATTAAAAAAAACAAATTTCATAGACTTAAAATACTATTTTGGTATAAAAATACTGTATGTGGATTGGTTTAATAATTTTTGGTTGTCTGATTCTGTTATTTGTAATTATGTTCAATTCTTTAGTGTCAAGAAAGAATCAAGTTGAGAATGCTTTTGCAAGTATTGATGTATATCTCAAAAAAAGAGCAGATCAAATACCGAGTTTAGTAAATTCTATCAAGGGTTATATGAATCATGAAAAGGCGATGCTAGCTCAAATCACAAAGCTGAGAAAAGAATCTTTTGATAGTAAAATAGGGAGCAACGAACGGGTTGATGTTGAGAATAAAATTACTGATTCCATGAATAAAATAATGTTGGCGGTGGAAGCATATCCTGACCTAAAGGCCAGTCATAATTTCATTCAGCTTCAAAGAAGTTTGAATGAAGTTGAAGAACAATTGGCAGCTTCTCGAAGAGCCTTTAATGCATCTGTTACAGATTATAACAATGGAGTAGAATCTTTCCCCATGAATATAGTAGCTCTTATGATGGCGTATAAACGGAAGAATATGTTTGTAATTCCGATGGAATCCAGAGGTCAAACCAATTAAAGACCTAAAATCAAATTATGAAAACAGCAGAAGAATTTAATCGGTATTATGATGTTAATTTAATAAGTAAGCTACGCGACCTTGAAAACGAAAGAAAGAAATTGTTGCGCCCAGTGATTTTCTTGTGCCTCCCATTTGTTGGCAGTGTTGTTATCTTTTTTCTGAATTTCTTTGTACTTCACTTTCACCACTTAGATAGGGCTATATTTGTTGGCGCCATTTTGATTAATGGAACATTGGGGGCGGTTTTTTTACCAAGGTTCTTTAAACTAAAGAAAACACTTAAAGTTAAATACAAAGAAGAAATCATTAAGGAAATGGTCTATTTTATCGATCCAAGTCTCTCCTATAATTCCACTTCTTTTATTTCGCAGTCTGATTTTGAAAACAGCAAATTATTCACCAAAGGAATTGATCGCTATGAAGGCGATGATTTGGTTGTAGGTAATATAGGTAAAACTGAAGTTCGATTTTCTGAATTGAACGCCCAATACGAAACTACTGACAAAGATGGTCGTAGTAGATACGTCTCCATTTTCAACGGAATATTCTTTATTGCTGATTTTCATAAAGACTTTGTTGGTGAAACAATCGTTTTACCTGATACAGCAGAAAAATTATTTGGAAAGCTTGGCGCCATGTTTCAAAAAATGAATATTTCACGTCCTGATCTTGTGAAATTGGAAAATCCCGATTTTGAAAAAGCATTTGTTGTATATGGAACAGACCAAGTAGAGACAAGATATATCTTAACCCCAGCTTTGATACAGCGTATTATGGATTTTCAAAAGAAGTCAGGTAAGATTTATCTTTCATTTTTATACTCAAAAGTGTATATCGCGATTTCTTTAAACAAAAATTTATTTGAGCCGCCGTTATTCAAGTCCATGCTGAATTACAAACTTGTGGAAGATTACTTCAAATACTTGATACTAATGGTTAACATCGTGGAAGACTTAGATCTTAATACGAGAATCTGGTCTAAAAATTAAATGAATGACCTTTCTTCTTTTTCTTCAGGTGTATATTACATTAAGATTGTTGATTTTCCTGAGAAGAAAATCATTAACTCGTTTTAGAGGAGTCTGTTAATAGATGGTTCAAATCTGACAACTCTTTTGTTGTGAGATGCCTCCATTTCCCTCTATTTGTATCAAGCGGAATATTCATTATTCGTGTTCTTTTGAGCCGTAGAACCTCGTAACCCAGATACTCACACATTCTTCTGATTTGACGGTTTAGGCCTTGGGTCAAAACAATTCTAAAAGTATTCTTTGAAATTTGTTTTACTTCGCATTTTCTGGTTACGGTATCAAGAATTGGAACACCATTTCCCATCCGTTTTAAAAAATCAGCAGTGACCGGTTTATTTACAGAAACAATGTATTCTTTTTCGTGATTATTCCTGGCTCTTAATATTTTATTTACAATATCACCGTCATTTGTCAAAAGAATCAAGCCTTCACTAGGTTTGTCGAGTCGCCCTATTGGAAATATTCTCGAAGGGAAATTAATATAGTCTATAATGTTGTCCTTTTCAACTCGTGTGTCGGTTGTACAAACAATACCAACCGGCTTATTAAATGCGATGTAAACATGTTCTGATTGCTTATTTCTTACCTCTACCCCATCAACCGTCACAACATCGTTCACTTGCACTTTTGTCCCCATTTCTGGGACAAGGCCATTTATTTTGACCGCTCCTTTGTCAATTAGCTTATCAGCTTCTCGTCTAGAACAGAAACCTGCTTCACTTAAAAACTTATTGATTCTAACTTCTTTTGATTCGGGCATATTCATATTTAGAATTAAAGCTTTGTGCTTTACTTTCTTTAATAAAAGATAAAATTACGGTATTTTGCTTTTCAAATGAACAAAGTAGAAAAACAAGACATTAAAAACCGAATCCTTGAAGAGCTAAAAAAAACAGAAGAAGCCATCTTGGATTACAAAGAGTCTACAAAACCTATTTCTCCAGAAAATGCGATTGGTCGTGTTTCTCGAATGGATGCTATAAATAATAAAAGTGTTGTTGAAGCAGCCCTTCGAAAAGCCGAAGAAAAATTAAACAAGCTGAAGCTGGTTTTAGATAAAGTAGACGATGCTGATTTTGGAATCTGTATTCGCTGTGGAGAACCCATACCCATTGGAAGAGTTTTATTAATGCCACAAAGCAGAAATTGTGTGCGCTGTGCTCAATAAAAGCCGTTTCTAGTCACGATATCTATGATACATAAATCAGCTGATCAAGAGCAACCTTAATACGTGTGTTTCCAATAATCAATGTGGTTTGACTTCCTTTAATTTCGTCTACTGTGGCCTGTTGTTTTGTGGATATTATTTTAACCTTTGAGCCAACAATAATTTTGTCCTGACGATAAGATATTACCTGCTTTTTACTTAATTTTCTTTTGGGTTTCTTGGCTTTTTTCTTGGCTTCAGTTTTGGTTTTCTGCTCTTTTAAATAAGCAATAATCTTTTCAGAAATTTCCTCGTTAATTTTTTTGCCCTTACCTGTTTTGTACTGTGAAATAAATTCTAACATTTTTTTTCCTGCTAAAAGCTGGGTGTCGTGCGCCTGATTTGACTGATTTAGTTTGTCATATTTAGACTGTAATTTTTCTTTATAATTTTCTATATGTTCAGCTTTCTCTCGGTATTCATCCGCTTCTTTTTTGTGCTCCTTAATTTGTTTTTCTAAAAGATTTGTTTTGCCCTGAAGGTCACTTAAAAGCTCGTTAAAACGCAGTTTTTCTTT
>JABJEE010000184.1 GCA_018665005.1 Flavobacteriales bacterium | reverse complement strand
TTTGTACAAAAAGAGTCAGAATGAATAAAATAGCTGTCGTTGGAACTGGATACGTTGGTTTGGTAACAGGTACATGTTTCGCTGAAACGGGAAACCAGGTCACATGCATTGATATTGATGAGGCAAAGGTAAATCAAATGAAAAATGGGGAAGTTCCTATTTATGAACCGAACCTAGAGACTTATTTTGAGAGAAATATTGCAGCAGGGCGGTTGAAATTCACAACTTCTTTAGAGGAAGGAATTAAAGATGCTGAAATCATTTTTCTTGCTTTACCGACCCCTCCTGGAGAGGATGGATCAGCTGACCTTTCATATATTTTAGGTGTTGCTGAAGAGCTAGGGAAAATCATAACAGAGTTTAAAGTGATTGTGGATAAGAGTACCGTGCCAGTTGGCACAGCAGAGAAGGTAGAGGCCGCGATTGCAAGTAATTCCAAAATTGAATTTGCTGTGGTTTCTAACCCGGAATTCTTAAGAGAAGGATTTGCCGTATCCGACTTCATGAAACCAGACCGAGTGGTTTTGGGAACAAGCAGTGAGAAGGCAAAAAAGATAATGGAGAAGCTCTATAAACCATTTGTTCGACAAGGAAATCCGATTTATTTTATGGATGAAAAATCTGCAGAATTAACAAAATATGCAGCCAACTCTTTTTTGGCAACAAAAATAACATTCATGAATGAGGTTGCAAATTTTTGTGAGCTGGTAGGCGCTGATATTGATATGGTTAGGGCTGGTATAGGTTCGGATACGCGAATCGGAAAGCGGTTTTTATTTCCAGGTATTGGATATGGTGGCTCCTGCTTTCCGAAAGATGTTCAAGCACTCGTTAAATCTGGAAATGATGCTGGGTATACATTTGAGATTTTGAATTCAGTAATTCAAATCAATCAAAAACAGAAAACCATAATGTTTCCGAAAATCAAGAACTATTTTAAGGGTGATCTAAAAGGCAAAAGAATTGCTGTATGGGGTCTTGCATTTAAACCAGATACAGATGATATTAGAGAAGCCCCGGCCTTATATCTCATTGAAGAATTATTGAAGAGTGGTGCAAAAGTTTGTGCATATGATCCAGAAGCTATGGAGAATGTAAAGTCTACAATTGGTGATAAAATTGAATATGCGGCTAATGAATATGAAGTGCTTGATAATTGTGATGCGCTTCTTATTTGTACAGAATGGGGTATCTTTAGAAATCCAAATTTTGAAAAGATTAAAGAAAGCCTGAAAGAATTAGTGATTTTTGATGGACGAAATTTGTTTGAGATAGACGAAATGAATAATAAGGGGTTTTATTATTCGAGTATTGGTAGAAAATTAATAGAATAACTGTGAAAAGAGTTTTAATAACTGGAGCGGCTGGTTTTTTGGGTTCTCACCTGTGCGATCGTTTTATAAAAGATGGTTGTTATGTTATTGGTATGGATAACCTTATTACAGGTAGAATCACGAACCTAGAACACTTATTTAAACATGAAAATTTTGAATTCTATCACCATGATGTTTCAAACTTCATACATGTGCCGGGTGAATTAGATTATATACTTCATTTTGCATCTCCTGCAAGCCCTATTGATTATTTAAAAATCCCAATTCAAACCTTAAAAGTTGGCTCGTTGGGAGTGCATAATTGTTTGGGCTTGGCTAAAGCTAAAAATGCGAGAATGTTGATTGCGTCTACATCTGAAGTTTATGGTGATCCAGAGGTCCATCCTCAGCATGAAGAGTATTGGGGAAATGTGAATCCAGTTGGTCCGAGAGGGGTATATGATGAAGCCAAAAGATTCCAAGAAGCCATAACTATGGCATATCATAACTTTCATGGCGTTGAAACGAGAATTGTAAGAATTTTCAACACTTATGGTCCGAGAATGAGATTAAATGATGGACGGGTTTTGCCTGCGTTTATTGGTCAAGCATTACGAGGTCAAGACTTGACCGTTTTTGGAGACGGTTCACAGACACGCTCATTCTGTTTTGTCGATGATTTGATAAATGGGATTGTTAAGTTACTTGAAAGTGATTATTCAAAACCTGTGAATATTGGAAATCCATCTGAAATTACGATTTCTCAATTCGCTGAAGAAATTATTTCTTTAACAGGGACAGAACAAAAGGTAATATATAAGGACCTGCCCGTTGATGATCCAAAACAAAGAAAGCCAGACATTACTAAGGCAAAAGAGATTTTGAATTGGACACCGAAAGTCGAGAGGTCAGAAGGACTTAAATTGACCTATGAATATTTTAAGAGTTTAACCAAAGAAGAGCTGTTTCATACAGAACACAGTAACTTTGATAAATTTATAATTAGATAATGAGTTTTTACGCACACGAAACGGCAGTAATCGATCTGGGATGTGAGATAGGTGAAGGAACAAAAATCTGGCACTTTTCTCATGTCATGCCG
>JABJEE010000183.1 GCA_018665005.1 Flavobacteriales bacterium | reverse complement strand
TTATCAAAAAACCACCCTTGCCCACACGAATTTGTTGCAGTAGATGACTCTTTTGGGGAAAGCGGGAAACCAATGGACCTTTTGGATAAGTACGGGTTGGGAAGTGCCAATATTGTAGAAGCAGTCGAAAGGGCAATCGGCAGGAAAAACTAAACTTCATCCTTTACAACGGAAATAAGCTCTTCAATTGAACCTATTTTCGGAAGACAAGCATTGATTAGCACAAAGCAAAAATCTTTTTTTAATTCTTGATCTATTGAAATTGATGTATGAGAACCATTAGATGTCCGGGACTAATTAGGTTTTTTGTGTGCTCTAAATAGGTATAAAGAGGTTTCATTAATAAGTAAATTGCCTTTCATTAAAAACTGTATAGAAAAAAATTATATTTGTTTAGCAAAGGTTCATCCAATGAAGGAATATCAACCAATAAATGTACTTTTTTTTCTTTTGTTTACAGCGATGATTCTTCTTCCTATTGTCTATTTTGCTCCAAAAGATGGATATACTGTTTTCGGAATAAACATTTCTTTTATGACTTGGGAAAATTTATTGAACCCCGTTAAACAGGAGCATAAAAATCTTGACTTTTTAAATGATGTAAATATCAATGATAATTTAGATCAGGAATTCTTAAAAACCGTGAATTCAGACACTATTTCCTTAGGGCTTCCAACTAAGGATACTGTTTTGGCCGTCAAAAGCAAAACAAAGCTCCATATGAACGAGATTTCAAAATCAAAGTTGTTCTCTTTCTTTTCGGAACTTTCAATCGCTTCTCAAAAAAGTAAAAAAATAAATATATGTCATTACGGAGATTCTCAAATTGAAGGGGACCGTATGACTGCGTTTATTCGACAGCGTTTACAAACCCAGTTTGGAGGCGCTGGACCTGGACTAATTCCTTCAATAAATGCTTACAGCACAATTTCGTTTAAACAAAAATATTCAGCAAATTTTAAAAGAAAAATTCTATTTGGGAAAGAGAAACTGTACAATAACAAATATGGAATTATGCTTTCTTCTGCCATATTTGAAGTCGATAGCTCAAATTCTCGAAAAGGAATTCAAACCGAAGCATGGATAGAAATAAGTCCGTCAAACGTAGCTTATTCTCGCTGTAAAGCCTACAACAACTTATCTGTTTATTACAACTCTTGTAACACACGTTGCTCCATAGAAATCTACAATAATGAAGAGCTCATAACCAAAGACTCTCTTAATTCCGATGGTTTACCCCATGTTTTTAATTGGAGATTTACCAGTACACCCAAAAATCTTAGAATTGTATTTAAGTCTACTGAAAGCCCAATAATTAATGCGGTTTCACTCGAAGGAGATATCGGCGTTCAAATGACAAATATCGCGATGAGAGGTTCGTCAGGCACAAGTTTTGGAGCAGTAGATTACGGATCAATGTCATTTATGCATAAAATACTGAATACTAAACTTATTATTTTACAATTTGGAGGGAACTCAGTGCCCCATTTTAAAGACAGTAGCGCCGTGAAAAACTATGCCTACAGATTTAAAAAACAAATAGAGTATGTACAAAGCTGTTCAAGAGATGCGGCAATCATTGTAATTGGCCCAAGCGACATGGCCCAATACAAAGAAGGAATATACTCAACCTATAAATTTTTACCCTATTGCGTTCAACAAATGAAAAAGCAAAGTTTGATAGCAGGAGCTTCATATTGGGATTTATATGATGCCATGGGCGGGAAAAACTCCATGTTTGCATGGGTCAATAATGGTCTTGCCGGCAAGGACTACGTGCATTTCTCAAATAAAGGAGCAAGTAAAGCATCTCAATTATTTTACAACGCTTTCATTTCTGCTTATAAAAAGTGGGAAAACAACAAATTATCAATAAATAACAAAGCTGATGATCTTCCGGAATAAGCTTTTTGTATTTATGATATTCATGCTGCCAAATATCTATTTTGGTCAAGAAATAGAAATGGGAAAAGAAACGATTCTCCCGAATACAATTTGTATTGATACCAATGCCCTAAACCAATTTCAATTTATCAATTTTGATGAGAATTACTTTCAATTCCCTTCCGCTATGAGTCCAAATTGGAATCTATTCTATCAGAATTTAGACTCTATGATTCTTTGCAAGGACCGGAAAATGCAATTTTATCATATCGGAGGCTCGCATATTCAAGCAGACATTTACACACATGATTTTAGAAACTTCATTCAATCAAACTGGCCAGGATTAAGAGGAGAAAGAGGCCTCGTATTTCCTTTTAACTTGGCAAAAACAAATAACCCAAGTAATTATCGGTTTACCTCTACAAACTCTTGGGATGGTTACCGAAGTGTAATTCATAGACCTAAATTCATACACTATGGAATTACGGGTGCCGCTATTTCATGCTCTGACTCCTTAATTGAGTTAAAATTTAAACACAAGAAGACCAGAGTAACACCCCCCATTCATGCAATGAGAATTTATCACAATAGCGGTCTTATTCCCTATGAATTTAACTTTGGCGATGACGAAATCTTAATTCAATCAATACGGCGTTGTGCAGATAAGGGATATACTGAAATTAGATTTACAGACCCTATTGAATCAATCGACATGCAGCTTGCTCGGGTCTCAAAAAAGTCATTTCGACTTGATCTCTATGGATTTGAATTACTTAATGATTTACCGGGTATTTCGTACAATTCAATTGGGATAAATGGTGCAGGACTATATACCTATTTGGATAATGATAACTTTCTAAGAGACCTAAAGCTATCACCTCCGGACTATTTTGCGTTTTCTGTTGGAACCAATGACGCTTTTGTTCCTTACAAGGATTTTAAACCAGAAGTGTATCGTAAAAATCTTAAAAAAATGATGGATCTGGTTTTAGAAGCGAATCCAAATTGTGCGATTTTATTAACTGTACCAAATGATTGTTACTACAAAAAACGTTACCCAAATAAAAACACAGCCAGACAGCGGGATGTTATCATTGAACTTGCAAGAGAATATCAATGCGGAGTGTGGGATCTATATGGCTTTATGGGCGGATTAGGTTCATCTAATACCTGGAAAGAGGAAGGATTAATGAGGGCTGATTATGTTCATTTTACAAAAGAAGGATACCATCTAAAAGGAGAGTTATACATTGATGCCTTTTTGAAGTATTTGAACTTAAAGGAGTGTCTAAATCAAATTGATAAATCGGGAAAATGACGAGATTCAATGGCCTTTTTACTTTTGAC
>JABJEE010000019.1 GCA_018665005.1 Flavobacteriales bacterium | reverse complement strand
TATGAGGCTCATGTTGTTTCCGATGCGGGATGGAATATGTTAGGGGGTTTATTTCCAGGCGCACCTTTTCCTATGATAGGAACCAATGAGAATTTAGGATGGACTCATACCTATAATTATCCGGACCTGACAGATGTTTATCAACTGACCGTAAATCCTAAGAACAAGAACGAGTATTGGTATAACGGCCAATGGGTTGAATTTGAAAAATCAAAGGTTCGGTTACGTATGAAAACAATGTTGGGGCTCAAGTTAAAAGTTAAGAAAAAGCTTATTTGGAGTGAGTTTGGGCCAGTCCTAAAAAACAAAAAAGGATATTTTTCATTTCAATCGAATGCATTTGAAAACATTTCATCTATTGACCAGTGGTATCAAATGAATAAGTCGACAAATTGGAGTGAATTTAAATCCGCGTTAAAAATGATGTCCATACCTCGATTTAATGTAATGTATGCGGATAAAGAAGATTCAATTTTTTATATGAGTCTTGGAAAAGTACCAGAACGATCAGGGGACTTAAGGGGTAATGATATTATGCGGGGTGATACGAATGCCGTATTGTCAAATGGGTTTCTCCCGTTTGAGGCCTTGCCAAAAGTTTTAAACCCTTCTCACGGTTATTTATTTAATACCAATAATTCTCCGTTTAACTGTGCGCACAAAGACGATAATTTGAATCCAAAGGATTATGAGGTTTATCGCTTAGGATATAAAGAGGATTACAATAATAGAAGTCGTCGATTTGAGCAATTGATTTCAGAAACAAAAGGCAAATTGAGTATGGAAGAGTTTTATAGTATTAAATATGATATTCAATATCCGGATGAGATTTGGACTCCTTCTGGTGCTGCCGTTATTTTTGAAGTAACTCCTTCTGAATATCCTAGGTACGAAGAACTGATTGGTTTAATTCAAAATTGGAACCATAGGGCCGATACGAGTAATATTGGAGCTGCTCAATGGGCCATTTATTACAGAAATTATCTATCGCTTAAAAAAATGAGTTTGAGTGAAAGAGATTTGATTTCATTATGTCTAAAGAAATCACAAAAGCACCTGATGAAGCACTTTGGGGAATTGAATATTCAGCTGAAAGAATATCAAATACATAGTCGGGAAGGAAAGGAGTTGGCTGTGCCTGGATTGACGGATCAAATTGCAGCAATGTCATCCAGTCCAAACAAAAATGGAACGGTGAAACCAGTACACGGTGAATCCTATATTATGATTATTCAATATGGCGAAAATGGGGTTGAGATTGAAACGGTGTTGCCTTATGGAGATTCAAGGGTGGTGTCAAGTAAGCATTATACCGATCAGATGGAAATGTATGCCAGGCAGAAAAGAAAAAAAATGAGTTTAAGTCTGGATGATGCTATAAAAAATGCGGTTAAGTCTTACCACCCGAAGTAGCCTTGTCGATGAGTTCAATGTATTCTTTATGAAGCTTAATCTTCCGCCATTTGTAAAGCTTTCCTATCGATTGTTTGAATGTTTTCTTACTCATTCCAAGGGCAGAATTGATGTCTTCGGGTGATGATTTATCCGTAAGAAATAGTTTCCCATCCTTTTTTAATTCCGATATTACTTTATCAATGGCCAGATCATATTTTTCAAATGTAATCGGTTCCAAGCGAACGTCTAATTTGCCATCTTCTCTTACCTTCTCTATGTATCCGTCTATTTCATCTCCATGATTGATGTCTGAAATGATGTTCGAATTAAAGATAAGTCCTTCAAACTTTTTGTTTACGATTACGCTAATTCCTAAGTCGTTATATTCACAGATCAGAAGATTGACCTTTTCACCTGTTAGATCCTCGGTACATGGTTCAAGAAGGTTTTTGATTTTCATGCTTCCGTAAAGCCTATCTGTCTTCTTGTCATGTTTTAAAGCAATAAGATAGGATTCATCCTCTTCGAGTTTGTATAGTTGCTCGCTATATGGAACCAATAAGTTTTTATCCAGTCCCCAATCTACAAAGGCACCAATGGGTTGTATTTGAGTTACTTTTAGATATTTGAACTCTTCGAGTAGGAGGTGGGGTTTCTCAGTAGTCGAAACAATTCTTTGCTCGCTATCTTTAAAGACAAACACATCAATTTCCTGTTCCAGTTGATACTCTTCGAGAAGGTATTTTCTAGGTAATAGTACTTCGTTTCCAATGGAATCTTTTAAAAATGCACCTGGTGGGGTGAAACGATCTATAACGAGTTTATTTATTTCTCCGAGTTTCATTAGTGGTTTCTCCTTCGCTTACTTTTATATTTACCTGTTGTTACTGATAGTCCAGACGAATCATATTTCTTATTGCGTCTCTTCTTTCTTTTTTCTTTCTTCTCAATAGGGGTATTTGACATTGGAGTTTCAGGAATCCTTGCTACGTGCTCAATTTCTCCTTCAACACCGCTGTTTGTTGGGTTGATCCAGTCTTTTTTAAATCTTTTCTTTTCTAATCTCCCTGTACGAGGATTGAGTTGAATGAACTCATTATTTGATTCTTGTGGATTATTCACCGCAATAATATCCTCTTTTAATTTCCAATGCTTCCCATTAAAAATATATGCGTCATAGGAGAAATCTGGAACATAATAAGAGTAGACTCCCTCCATAGACGGCGCTTCAGGTGATAGGTGGTCCATAACAATCCTTCCATACTTTTCCTCATAGCGCATGGTCATATTTGCTCTATCAGAATATTCAAAAACAATACGTTTTGAAATCTCTCCATTAATATTAAATACAGGGCTTCCAAAATAGATATGCTTTTTTGATACCGAAAGCACATCTAACACTTTATAATTACTTCCCGTTGTTCCTCCGTCCCATCCGAGAAGAAGGTATTCGGTATTTCTACCGTTTAGAAATGGAATAATTTTATAGTATAGAGCTCCATACCAGTTTTTCTCATTCACAATACCATTGGGTTTTGATTGATAGGGGTCGAATGCATCATTGAGCTCGTAAATGGATACTTTTTTATTGTTTTTATACATAACGAATCCTCCAAAAGAATAGGAGAAGTCAGGATATTCAATGTTCCAATTTACTAGGCGTATTTTACCATCTGGACTATCAAGTACAGCGACTGTTTCTAAATGTTTGAATTTATAATTAAACGCACCATCTAATGATAGGAATTTATTCATTTTAGAAGCAAAAGAAATATTCGCTTGGTCCATACCTGATGCAGTGAATTCAGCCCTGAAATTAAGTAATTCTTCATTTAATTTCAGCTCTTCTTTTTCCAAGTCAGTTTGACCGGTTACAAAAGCTGACAGGAGAACAAATAAAATAAGAAAGTTTTTTTTAATGGACATTAGTAATTTTAACGTGTTTCGATATAAAGAGTTACGCGTTTACAGCTGTTTTAGTTTTTCTATGGTATTTGTTGGGGAGTCGGAATTGAAAACAAAGCTTCCTGCTACAAGTGCATTTGCTCCCGCATCAGCTAGTTTTTTTCCAGTTTCAAGGTTTACACCACCATCTATTTCAATGATTACATTTGCCTTTTTTGAATCGATAAG